>NZ_BLIJ01000065.1:0-135835 GCF_009811475.1 Alteromonas sp. KUL150 | reverse complement strand
CTGTCGTTTCGACCCTGACGCCTTAGCCTCAGTGCCGTTACGGGGTGCGAATATTACTGACATCCCCCCACCTCGTCAAACACTTTTTCAAATAAAATACCTAACCGCTCACAAAGCATCCATTCTCGCGTTTTTTTAAGCAATTTGCTTTTAATATCTTAACGCCAGTGCGCCAGCGTAGCGAGTTTTCGTAGATGGAAAAAGTAAGCCAATTAGGCAACATGAATGTTGATGTGGAGTCTTAGTTAGCTTGATGAAAAGTACAAGAAAAGAGAGTAAATGACAGTTTCCAATAATTGCTAGATTATTAGCCCCGTTTTGTGAAACAATATAGGGCACTTGTTGACCACCCAACCATATAAGAATCGTACAAGACTATGACCGCTCATCTTATTGACGGCAAATTAATTGCCAAACAAGTTCGCCAACACGTAACCTCCTATGTTGAATCGCTTACACAAGCGGGTAAAAGACAGCCCGGTCTTGCCGTAGTTTTAGTAGGCAGTGACGCCGCCTCGCAAGTTTATGTATCAAACAAACGAAAAGCATGCGACGAAGTAGGTTTTGTATCCCGTTCGTTCGATCTGCCGTCAGACACTACGGAAGAAACATTGCTTAATTTAGTTGACCAACTAAATGAAGATAAAGAGATTGACGGCATATTAGTGCAACTACCTCTTCCTGCAGGTTTAAATGCAGAAAAGGTGCTAGAGCGCATTCATCCACATAAAGACGTTGACGGATTCCACCCGTATAATATTGGTCGCCTAGCACAGCGTATTCCAGCGCTACGCCCTTGCACGCCAAAAGGCATTATGACCATGATCGAGTCTACCAAGCGTCCAGTTAAGGGCTTGGACGCGGTTATTGTTGGAGCATCAAATATTGTGGGTCGCCCAATGAGCTTAGAGCTATTATTGGCAGGCTGTACGGTAACCACCTGCCACAAGTTCACCCAAGATTTAAAAAGCCACGTTCAACGCGCTGATTTACTCGTGGTTGCTGTCGGCAAACCGAACTTCATACCAGGCGACTGGGTAAAAGAGGGCGCGATTGTGATTGATGTGGGCATTAATCGCGTAAACGACGGTTCATTAGTGGGCGATGTAGATTTCGAAAAAGCAAAAGAACGTGCTGGTTGGATTACCCCCGTACCCGGTGGTGTTGGGCCAATGACTGTGGCGAGTTTGATAGAAAACACACTTGAAGCCTACGTGAAATACCACTCTTAAAGCGCTCGCACTAAATGTGATTTTTTTAAGGCAGAAAGTAAATTTCTGCCTTTTTGCTTTATACTCTCTTCTCTTTAAATACAGACCTAAATTGAATAACTTCTTTATGGCGGAACCAACCTCTTCGTTGTGCGAAAAGCACGTCATCGACGCTACCCTTAAGTGGGTTGACGATATTGTGATAAAACACAACTTTTGCCCCTTTGCGCGTTATGTAAGAACGCCCAACCAAATTCGTTGTGTAGTCATTGCTGGCGATGCGGGAGATATCATTCAATCCCTATTTGATGAATTACGGCATTTAGAAGAAAGTGAAAGTACTGCCACAACGTTAATTGCGCTTACCCACTCAACTATTGCTGATTTTGACGAATACCTTGATGTACTAGCCATTGCCGATAGTATGCTTCACGATTGGGGATATAGTGGCACTTACCAACTGGCTAGCTTTCATCCAAATTATGTGTTCGACGGTAGCGACAAAAACGATGCTGAAAACTATACTAATCGCTCTCCCTACCCACTTCTGCACTTAATTCGCGAAGCTGACATCACACGATATATGAAAAAAGAAGAGGATGCAGAGAAGATATTTAGCCATAACATCGAAAAGGCTCAGGCACTTGGATGCCCTTATTTCGAAAACGTGTTAGCAGAGATGAAAAAGAAAAGCCTACCTCATAAAACCCGTTAGTTAATTTAGCACGCTGTGTGGAAGGCTATTTATAGCGCGATCTCAGACGGTAAACTAAATACGAGCTTTGGCAGGCCAAAGAATTGGATTACTCCAGGGAAACCAAAGCTAGACGTAGTCTTTTCGACAAAAACATCTTTGCTTGGTCCAAGCGTTAACTTGAAGCATTAGAGTACATGCCAATTATGAGGGATATATGACAATTCAACTCACATTTAATGACAATAGGGATACCGCGTGAGCACTACTAGTTCCTTTGAAGTGTCGAGCATTGCGACTATTGAAACGCCTTTTAAGCAAAAGTTTGCTGTACCAAGACAGCCCAATCTAGCCAGAGCAAAAGGCACCATTACCTTCAACGAAGGTTTTAATGATATCAATATGCTAAAAGGTATCGAAAGCTACAGTCACTTGTGGCTTTTATTCGTGTTCCATCAAAACATAGAACGTGGTTGGAAAAGCGCGGTAAAAGCCCCCAGATTAGGGGGTAACGCTACCATAGGCGTTTTTGCAAGCCGAAGTACTCATAGACCAAATAGTATTGGCATGTCTGTCGTTGAAAACGAGGGTATAGCGATAGAAAAAGGCAAGGTTACGCTGAAAGTCACAGGGGTAGACTTAGTAAGTGGTACCCCACTCATTGATATTAAACCTTATATTTCCTACGCTGATAGTATTTCTGGAGCGAGAGACACCCTTGATGACATTAACCCCATCCCTCATCGAGACGTGTATTTCGCGCCAAATCTCTCGACAGCCCTTGCCAAAATTAAAGATCGCCATCGTGATTTTTGCTCTCTTGTGACCGCGGTACTTGCACAAGATCCTCGCCCTGCTTATAAACAGCAAAATGATAATGACGAAAAAACATACCGCGTTACGCTATACGATATCGACGTGGGTTTTAAGATAAAAGACGCGAATGTGTGGGTTACTGAACTCACTCCATTAGGATAAATACACGAATAGTGTTAACCGTCTGTGGCGAAATGGCTCACAGTTAATTAGAATACGCCCAAACGTGTGTCGCCTTGTCTCTCCCTAAGTGGTTTTTTGATAGGCCTTCACACTTATGCTCATAAATACACTTATAACAGGATACCTGCTTTACATGCGCACTAGTCAATATTTGCTTGCCACGCAGAAAGAAACACCTGCAGATGCAGAGGTTATCAGCCACCAGCTAATGCTAAGAGCTGGCATGATCAGAAAGCTTGCCTCGGGTCTATATACGTGGTTGCCTTCAGGCCTTCGTGTCCTTAATAAAGTCGCTAACATTGTTCGCGAGGAAATGAACAAAGCAGGCGCGATTGAAGTGCTTATGCCAGTTGTACAGCCTGCTGACCTGTGGGAAGAATCTGGACGCTGGGAAGAATATGGCCCTGAACTGCTTCGCATTAAAGACCGCCACCAGCGTGACTTCGTGTTAGGCCCGACGCACGAAGAAGTGATTACTGCGCTTGTGCGCAACGAAATTAGCAGCTACAAGCAGCTTCCGCTTAATCTATACCAAATTCAAACAAAATTCCGCGACGAAGTGCGCCCCCGTTTCGGCATTATGCGTGGCCGTGAATTTACTATGAAGGATGCCTATAGCTTCCATTTAGAAGACAGCTGCTTAGAAGAAACTTATCAGAAAATGTACGACGCCTATTGCGCCATTTTCTCGCGTATGGGCCTAGACTTCAGAGCGGTGATTGCAGATTCAGGTTCAATTGGTGGTAACCACTCTCACGAGTTCCACGTGCTTGCAGCATCAGGCGAGGACGATATTGCGTTCTCAAGCGACAGTGACTACGCAGCAAATGTTGAAATGGCACAGGCCATGGCACCAGAAAAAGCAACGCCTTCTGGCGTGGCTGTTGAAACAAAAGATGCCAAGGGTAAAGATTTCAACGCTATTTTAAAAAGCGTTGAAGCAGATGTAACAAAAGCCGTTAAAGTTATTTTGGTTAAAGCCGCTAATGAACTTAACGACAAAGGTGAGGAAATTAATTCTGATAAGTGGGTAGCATTGGTGCTACGTGCTGACCATGAGTTAAATGATGTTAAAGCAGAAAAGTTAGACGGTGTTGCTACACCGCTTGTTGAAGCCTCTTTCGAACAGGCAAAAGATGTTCTTGGCGTTTCTCCGCTGTTTGCTAATGCAAATGACTTACCGGTTCCAGTTTACGTTGATGCAAGTGCAGCCGCTCTTGCGGATTTCACTACAGGAGCTGGCGTTGGCGGTAAAGTGAACGTTAACGCTAACTGGTCAGAAGATTTAACCGGTGTTGATATTCGTAACGTGGTAGCGGGTGATGCGTCTCCAGATGGAAAAGGCACTCTTGATATTAAACGAGGCATTGAAGTAGGCCATATCTTCCAGCTGGGCCAAAAATATTCAGAAGCCATGAACTGTGGCGTGCTAAGCGAGTCAGGTAAACACCAAACGCTTACTATGGGCTGTTACGGCATCGGTGTATCACGCATAGTAGCGGCTGCGATTGAGCAAAACCACGATAAATTTGGCATAAAGTGGCCAGATCCTATCGCACCGTTTAAAATTGCATTAATACCAATGAATATGCATAAGTCTCATCGCATCAAAGAAGCAGCCGAAGCCCTTTACCAAGAGCTTATCTCGCTAGGTGTGGAAGTACTGTTTGACGACAGGAAGGAGCGCCCGGGTGTTATGTTTAATGACATGGAATTAATTGGTATACCTCACAGTATTGTTATCGGTGAGAGAAACCTAGATAATCAACAGGTTGAGTATAAAAATAGACGTACTGGCGAGAAGCAGTTATTAGATCTCAGCGCAGCAAAGGACTTTGTAGCCGCACTCTAAAATCTGAGCTTGCCCCAAAAGTAAAGAAAAGAGGGCGTATGCGGTTAACATTCTATGGCGTAAGAGGGTCTATACCCACACCGGGAGCAGCTTTCGTTCGCTATGGCGGTAACACAGCATGCGTTCACATTGAGCTTGAGGACGGTACAGATATCGTCCTCGACTCAGGTACTGGTATTCGCCTCCTTGGCGAGCACTTAGCGAAAAAGAACACCCCTATCTTTTGCTGAGCCATAATCATTGGGACCACATACAAGGTTTCCCCTTCTTTCCTCCCATATATCAAGCCGAACGTGAAATAAATATCTATCCAGGGCAAACACTGTTTAATGAACCGGACCAAATTTTAAAACAAATGGAAGGATCGTTATTTCCCGTACCAAGAAGTGCGCTCAGAGCAAACATCTCGCTTATTGAAATACCGAAAGCGGACAGTACCTTTGTAATAGGAAGCGCAAAAATCACGCGACTTGCAATGAATCATCCGGGAAGCGGCAGCGCCTATTGCATAAACGCTGACGGTGTGAAGGTTGCTTATATTACAGATAATGAGCTTTACCCTCCTTATAAGAAAGAAACCGACTTTATTGATTTTGCTAAATTTGCCGAGAATGCAGACTTACTTATCCACGATGCACAGTATATGCTGTCTGATATGCCTGCTAAAAACGGATGGGGCCACTCTGTGGCTGAAGAGGCGGTTAAACTTGCTATGGCGTCCAATGCAAAAAAATTAGCACTATACAGTCATGATCCAGAACGCACAGATGACGATATAGATGATGTTGTAAGACATTGTAATGAATATGTCACAGTAGCAGAGTCTACTTTACACGTATTTGCATCTTCCGAAGGCCTTACACTGGACTTCAGTTAAGCATAACAATAACCCCATGTTACGGAGAATTAAAGGTGTCTGTGTTAAAGCCTTTTGTATTTTTGGCAGCGTTTGCTGCTAGCACGAGTGTATTCGCTCAAGAATCACAAGAAGTGATAAATAAGCAAGCTTCATCTGTCGACAACAATGAACAAGTTGACACTGTTGAAAATGAAGACCCCAAAGCATCGCAGGATGAAAGCGGCATTGAGGTCATTGACATAATAAAACGTGATACGACCACAGAAAGTGCGCTAGATAACCGCTTAGAAGGTGATAAAGAAGCGCTAGACAATGTTTTTGCCATTACCCAGCATAGACAAAACTATTTACTTCCTATCACTTATGTTTCTAACCCTAATACGTTCGGCAGTGAAGAACTAACAGAAGAAAATGTAGATAATAGAGAGGCTAAGTTCCAAGTAAGCGCGAAACTTCCTCTTTATCTAGAAGATACAGGGTTCGACGGGGTGTACTTTGGCTTTACGTTGACATCATTTTGGCAGCTATATAATAACGAAGCTTCTAAGCCCTTCCGAGAAACGAATTACGAACCGGAAGTCTTTTGGCAGGAAACCGCTGATTATTCCGTATTGGGATATAAATTTAATACCTTCCAAGTAGGTTTTAATCATATGTCAAACGGTCAGAGTGGGCTGCGTTCTCGTAGCTGGAACCGCTTGTTTGCCTCTATTGTATTCAGTGATAACGACGATATTTATTACCTAAAAACCTGGTATCGCATTCCTGAAGACGAAAAAGAAGACCCATTAGATCCTACCGGCGATGATAACCCTGATATAGAGGATTATTACGGCCGTATGGAGTTTGGATATGGGAGAAAAATTGGTGCTTTCAAAGTGCTTGCCCTATTGAGAAACAACCTGGACTTCGATGAAAACCGAGGCAGCATTCAGCTAGACTTCACCTACCCGATTTCAGACCGCTACGAAGTGCTTCTTCAATACTTTAACGGGTACGGCGACTCGCTTATTGACTATAACCGCTCACAAGAGCGCATTGGTATCGGGTTCCAGTTGCTCTTCTTGTAAAACAACTTAGCATGTTTGAAACAAAATGCGCGCTACAAACGATTCAGTTCTTTATCATACCGTTTGAGCGTGCTTTTTATTTTTCGGTTAATACTTATTGCAGTTAATCAATCACGCCGGCTGCGCGATAAAGTTGAATATGCACATCGACCAGTGCAGCAATATCTCTTTGGTAACCCCCGCCAATCACTGCTGCTATTGGAACACCTAAACGTTCAGCCAACGCAAATACCTGCTTATCTCTTTCATAAACGCCTTGGGTAGAAATATGTAGATGCCCTAAGTCGTCATTTACGTGCACATCGACACCTGCATCATAGATGATGGCGTCTGGCTGAAATTGCCGTAAAGCTAATGTCAGCGCTTGTTCAAGCGTAGTTAAATATTCATCGTCTTCGGTGCCTTTAGCAAGACCAATATCAATATCTGAATGCTGCTTCCTATGCGGAAAGTTTTTTTCTCCGTGAATAGATAAGGTAAAAATATCTGAATCATTCTCAGCAAGCTTTGCCGTACCGTCGCCTTGATGTACATCTAAATCAACAATAAGCACATTATCGATAGATGAGTTTTTCTGCATAGTTTTAGCGGCAAGGTATAAATCATTGAATAAGCAAAAACCAGAGCCGAAATCTGCAAAGGCATGGTGATACCCCCCTGTAAGGTTGAGGGCTTTACCGGTCTCGAGAGCTAATGACGCAGTTAAACAGGTACCAGCAACCGCCGTGCGTGTTCGTTCGATAAGCTGCTTCGACCAAGGGAACCCAATACGCCGCATGGCGTTTTTATCTAAGGAACCTGCGGTGAGCGCTTTAACATATATTGGATCATAGAAGGAACTGAGCGCCTCATCGCTGATAGGCTCAGGCTTAATAAATCGCTCAGCACTCACACCCCGGTTTATGAGCGCATCACGAATACCCACATATTTTTCTATTGGAAAACGATGGCGTTCGGGAAGGTCTAGCTGGCTATAAATCGGGTGAAATACAAGTGGTGTTGTCATTAGAATCAGCGCAATTTCTCGAAAACAAGCGCACAACGCGCGATGAAAAAAGGAGCAAAACGCTCCTTTTAGTTATCGATTCATACTGACAAATAGGGACTAGCGGGTCAAACTATTCACCACTTTTTCCACGTTATCTGACATACTTTTCATGGAGCGAGACATATCGTCACGCTGTGCCAACTGGTGATATTTCTCTGACGACGTAACCACATTGCTAATAATTGCCTCAACCTGATGCAGCACCGCTTCTTGTTCATCAGCAGCATCATTTAGGGCAACAACAACGCTCGCAGTTTCCTTAATATCTCTCACCACGTTGTTAAGCGTCTCAAGTGCGGCTGCCGCTTCAGCAGCATTAGTATCGGATAGCTGTTTACCTGACGACATGGCTGACACAGCACCTTTTGCCTCAGCCTCAAAGCTGCTCAATATATCGTTAATTTCTTTCGTCGACTGTTGTGTTTTAGCCGCCAGTGCGCGAACCTCGTCTGCAACTACTGCAAAGCCTCGACCGTGCTCCCCTGCCCTAGCAGCTTCTATTGCTGCGTTAAGCGCAAGCAGGTTCGTTTGATCTGCAATCTCGTTGATCACATTTACTACTTTCAAAATATTCGTGCTGCGCGTTTGAAGGTCTAATACGATATTACTCGACTCTGTCACCGTTTTAGCTAGCTGTTTAAAGCCCGCGTTTGCACTTTCAAAGGTGGCATAACAGCTTGCCACATTTTTTTCTGAGTTATTCGTCGCTACCGCCACTTGGTCAGTAATTGCTACCAAGTTTTGCACAATTTCTCTAAGCTTATCCGTACTGTTATCAAGGGATCGGGATGCATCTCGCTGGCCATTCGCCCCTTCCATGATTGATTGACTAACATTGCCTAAAGTTCCGAACGCTTTTTCCATTTCTATCTCAGCTTGCTGCAATTGCGCCACCGAGTCTTTTAGCTTGAACTGTAATGCGCGAGCTGAATCTGCGAGCATCCCGAGTTCATGTTCACTTGAATACGTTAAACTGTAATCGTAACGACTGTTAGCGAGGTTTGATATGCACGCAGCGACCTGTTTTGTAGGCTTAATAACTTGAGAGCGCAGTCGAGCAATCACATACACCATAGAAAGTACAGACAGTACAATGGCGGCCAATAAAATCATCCAGAGCATAGTGCGAGTATTTGATTTAAGCTCAGCAATGGCATTTGCTGAATCTGTTGCAATATCTGACGCTATGGCGGTTAAAAGTTCAGCGGGCTCACGATCAATCCCCCGCACGTAACTATCTCCCACTTTTGGGTCAAACCCTGAATTGACAAAAGCGTCATAACCCTCTCGGTATTTTTGTCCCATGACTGAGTGAGCTTGCTGAAATTTGCGTATGTCGGATTTAACAGCATCACTAATGACACCGTTTGCTAGCATTATGTCAAACTGGCGGGTGATCTCAGCTTCCCGTTGTTTGAAGCGATCCCAGTACTTTTCTCTGTCACTTTGCTTGTAGCCACGAAGCAATACGTTTTTCCACTCTTGCACCTGAGTTTTAAATGTACTAAGCGTAGTATTTACGTCTCGTTCTGACTGAACAAGGGTGTTCTCCAGCTCGTCAAAAGAGTTAAGCAGTGAAAACGACTTATAGATGGACGCGCCGTTTAGCAGGACAAGAATGAGAAAGCTGGCGAGGACGGGCGTCATCACCAAACGGCTGATGCTTGTGTAGTTGAACACGGCTTAACCTTTAGTATGAATTAGAAGAAGGACGTCGGCATTAAATGATATTTTTGTGACATTTAAGTGAAATACTAGGTATAACAAAAAATACTTTTATATTTATCTTTATACTAAATGTAACTCAGCGTTTTACAGGCAATAAAAAAGAGCCCGGAGGCTCTTTTAGTATAGTAGCTGAGAATAGCTAGCTAAAAATAGGCAGTAAACTTCGACCTATTCCCACTCAATCGTAGCTGGTGGCTTACCTGATATATCGTAAACCACACGGCTGATACCGTCGATTTCGTTAATAATCCGGTTCGACACTTTACCTAAGAAATCATATGGAAGGTGTGCCCAATGCGCTGTCATAAAGTCGATGGTTTCTACAGCACGTAAACTTACTACCCAGTCGTATTTACGGGCATCACCCATTACGCCTACCGAGCGCACTGGAAGGAATACGGTAAACGCTTGGCTAACTTTTTGATACAAATCAGCCGCGTATAGTTCTTCGATAAAGATTGCATCAGCACGACGCAGTAAATCGCAATACTCTTTCTTTATTTCACCAAGTACACGTACGCCTAAGCCTGGGCCAGGGAAAGGGTGACGGTAAAGCATGTCGTATGGTAAGCCTAGCTCAAGGCCGATTTTGCGAACTTCGTCTTTGAATAGTTCACGCAGTGGTTCAACAAGGCCAAGTTCCATATCTTCTGGAAGTCCGCCCACGTTGTGGTGCGACTTAATCACGTGTGCTTTACCCGTGGCAGAGCCCGCTGACTCAATCACATCTGGGTATATAGTCCCCTGCGCTAACCATTTTGCATTTTCAAGCTTGCCCGCTTCTTCATCGAATACACGAACAAACTCATTGCCGATAGCTTTGCGCTTAAGCTCAGGATCTTCAATACCTTTAAGGCGCTCAAGGAAGCGTTCTTCAGCATCGACACGGATAATGTTTAGCCCAAAGTGGTCACCAAACATTTCCATAACTTGATCGGCTTCGTTTAAACGAAGCAAACCATTATCAACAAACACACAGGTCAGGTTTTTGCCAATAGCACGGTGAAGCAACATCGCGGTTACTGATGAATCAACACCACCAGATAGCCCTAAAATGACTCTCTCATCGCCTACCTTTTCTTTAATGCGCTCAATGGCGTCATCAATAATAGCGTCAGCAGTCCAAAGCTTCTCGCATTTACAGATGTCCATAACGAACTGGGTAAGCAATCGCATGCCTTGGCGAGTGTGCGTTACCTCAGGATGAAACTGTACCCCGTAGAATTGTTTTTCAGCGTTATACATAGCTGCATGCGGGCAAGATGCTGTTTGCGCGATGGTTTCAAAACCTTCAGGAATCGCCGCTACCTTATCACCGTGACTCATCCATACATCTAAAAGTGCTGCGCCATTATCACCAATAGCATCTTCAATTTTATCTAGCAGCGGGCTTGGCTTTATTACTTCAACCTGTGCATAACCAAACTCACGTTTGTCTGAACCTAGTACACCACCACCTAATTGCTGTGCCATGGTTTGCATGCCATAGCACACACCTAGCACGGGTACGCCTGCTTCAAATACGTACTCAGGCGCGCGTGGTGAGCCTTCTTCGGTTACCGACTCAGGGCCGCCTGACAGAATAATACCCTGCGGGTTGAATTCGCGGATTTGTTCTTCGGTCACATCCCAAGCCCAAAGCTCACAGTAAACACCGATTTCGCGAACACGACGCGCTATCAACTGCGTGTATTGCGAGCCAAAATCCAAAATAAGTATGCGTTGGTCGTGGATATTTGTGGTCATGTTTTATTTTTACCCGTTAAATAAAAGAACAAAGGCTGGTGTAAAAACCAGCCTCGCAGTCGTCGGTCGCCTTAACCTAAGCGGTAGTTTGGCGCTTCTTTAGTGATACTCACATCGTGAACGTGGCTCTCGCCCATACCGGCAGAGGTCACACGCACAAACTGTGCTTTAGTATTGAGTTCTTCAATTGTAGCACAGCCGGTTAAACCCATGGCTGAACGCAAGCCGCCCATTTGCTGGTGAATAATGTTTGCAATTGGACCTTTGTACGCTACGCGACCTTCAATACCTTCTGGTACCAATTTTTCTGCGTTATCAGACTCTTGGAAATAACGATCTGACGACCCGTGGCTTTGATCCATAGCGCCCAGTGAACCCATTCCGCGATAGGATTTGTAATAACGACCTTGGAAAAGCTCTACTTCACCGGGTGCTTCTTCAGTACCAGCCAGCATGCTCCCAACCATTACGCAGCTTGCGCCAGCCGCTAATGCTTTGGCAATATCACCAGAAAAGCGAATTCCGCCGTCAGCGATAACCGGGATATCAGTGCCTTTTAGCGCTTCAACCGCATCAGATACCGCGGTAATTTGAGGTACACCACAACCAGTAACGATACGGGTTGTACAAATTGACCCTGGGCCAATACCAACTTTAACCGCGTCTACGCCTGCGTCGGCCAGTGCTTTTGCACCGTCGCCCGTTGCAACGTTACCTGCGATTATTTGAACTTCAGGATAGTCAGCGCGTACTTTCTTAACGCGGTCAATAACGCCCTGAGAGTGGCCGTGAGAGGTGTCAATAAGCAATACATCAGCACCGGCTTCAACCAATAGCGCAATGCGCTCGTCAGTACCTGGGCCAACACTTACTGCTGCACCTACGCGAAGGCGGCCCAGCGAGTCTTTACATGCATTCGGTTTATTTTCTGCTTTTTGGAAATCTTTAACTGTGATCAAACCGGTTAGCTTAAACGCGTCGTCAACCACGAGTATTTTCTCAATGCGGTGCTCGTGCATAAGGTCTAGCACAACGTCAGAGCTTGCGCCTTCTTTAACGGTAACCAGATCATCCTTACCAGTCATTACGTTACTAATAGGAAGGTTTAAACGTTTTTCAAAACGAAGGTCGCGACCAGTCACAATACCAATTAAGTTATTGTCTTTGTCTGTTACTGGGAAGCCAGAGTAACCAAGACGCTTAGATAGCGCGATAACTTCACCGATAGTTGCGTTCTCTTCTACCGTTACAGGGTCAGATACCACGCCGCTTTCGTATTTTTTAACTTCACGTACGTGCTTAGCTTGCTCTTCAGGTTTCATATTCTTGTGAATGAAACCAATACCACCCTCTTGAGCCAGCGCAATAGCGAGTCGGGCTTCGGAAACCGTGTCCATGGCAGCAGACACCATTGGAATATTCAGCGTTACACCGCGCGTTAGACGGGTCTGTAAATTTGCAGTATGGGGAAGGACGGTCGAGTGGCCGGGAACCAGCAACACATCGTCAAACGTCAGGGCTTCTTGGATGATACGTAGCATGCAACAACACCTATTCAGTTGAGGGTTAATTGCGGCGCAATTGTAGTGTTTTTTGTTTTTCAGGTAAACTCTAAATGTATTAAACCCTGTGATTTTTTTTATGTTTACAAATTCGCCATCTACATCTCGACAAATTTTAACAGTTACCAAGCTAAATCGCTTAGCCAGAACCGTGCTTGAGGGCGAGATTGGTCTTATTTGGCTGTCGGCCGAAATTTCTAACTTTGTTGCGGCGGCATCAGGACACTGGTACTTCACGCTCAAAGATAATAAAGCTCAAGTTCGAGCCGCAATGTTTAAAGGGGCTAATCGCAACGTGCGTATTCGCCCTAAAGAAGGCGATAAAATACTCGTGCGCGCGTCTGTGGGGCTTTACGAAGCGCGCGGCGACTATCAACTGGTCGTTGAGCATATGGAAAGCGACGGCGAAGGTGCACTCAAGCAAGCGTTTGAAGCGTTGAAGTTCAAACTTAACAACGAAGGTTTATTTGATACTTCAAATAAGCGCTCTTTACCTGACCGTATCAACCGCATTGGTGTAATTACTTCATCAAGCGGTGCAGCACTTCACGATGTGCTAAGTGTGTTAAAGCGCCGTAGTCCACAAACTGAAGTCATTGTCTATCCGTCAATGGTGCAAGGAGAAACTGCACCGCTTCAATTGATTAATGCATTGCGCACGGCAAACAGACGTGCAGAAGTAGACGTGCTACTACTCACTCGGGGAGGCGGGTCGTTAGAAGACCTGTGGTGTTTTAACGATGAAGGTTTAGCCCGAGAAGTCGCGGCAAGCAATCTTCCCATAGTGAGCGCTGTGGGTCATGAAGTAGATTTCACCATAAGCGATTTCGTGGCTGATTTACGCGCCCCTACTCCATCCGCTGCTGCCGAAATCTTAAGCCAGGATTCAACTGCCCTTTATCAAACGTTAAATCAGCAAAAACAGCGCTTAGCACGTGCCATTAATCAGTATTTGCAGGCAAGTAAGCAGCAACTAACGCTTAAGAAGCAGCGTTTAAATGCTTTGCACCCGCAAAGCCGTATTCAGTCTCAGTGGCAAACCTTAGACAGGCTACAGCTTCGTTTAGCCCATAAAATGCAAAGTGACCTAGCTAAGGCCGAAAAGCAACTTCACGCGCTTGAATACAGGCTAAACCAGCAATCTCCATCGGCAAAGGTAGCCCGAGCCAAAGACAAACTTGAGTATGCCAGTAATAAGCTTACCTCTAGTATGAGCGCGCTTATTAAGGGTAAGAAAAATGAACTTGGAGGAAAGGTCAGCCTCTTACAATCCGTGAGCCCGCTATCAACTCTAGCGAGGGGGTACAGCATTACACTTAACGACAAAACTGCTATTAACAGCGTGGATAAAGTGAATATTGGCGATGAGATAAAATCACGAGTGACGGACGGTGAAATAATCAGTAAAGTGACAGACATTCAGCGCCAATAGGTAGCCTTTAGTATTATGCCCGTTTATGTAACAGCGATTTCATTTTCTAGTTTGTGCCAGCGGGCTCATGCATTTTTTGGCGAGTTTTTAAAATTCTTAGCGCCAACGTCTTTGTTTTTCTTGTGCTTTTTTATCCCTTCGATGCTGTCTAGCGTTGCCCATGCCTACGCGGTCAATCAAAGTGTGTCGGTCTTTTCTACTTACCCAAGCGAAGCCTTGCTCAAGTCCTGTCATTCACAACAAAAATTTTCCCACTCACCGCCAATTGATAAAGACAATACTAACCTGTGCTTCGAAGATGTAATTTCGCCCGACAGCTTCATTAATGTGCTCAGCGAGTCTGGCGAATTTAATAACTTACTCCCCTATGGCGAAGGGAACGACTATGAGTTACTTATTGCCAATGTGGGCGCCGCAATACACGAGCACCAGCAATACGCAAGGCAATTCGCTGAATTCACGCTGCAATGGCGAGGTATAGAAATAGATTCTTCACTGTTTGATTCTGGCGTTGAGACACGCGTTGACGATAACAAAGAAAATGCTGATATCGGAAAAGAAACTAAGCGCTTGGTATCTCGCTGGCTTCAACACGTTAGGCAAACTGGGTTATTTACCAGTAAATACTTATTTAATGCGTTAGAAGCAAGCAATTATGATGTGGCACTGCAGGTGCCTGACACGGTTGGCGAATTCAAAAAACTAGACACCCAGCTTTTTCCTGACCCCTTTAGCGGTGCAATCACTCGCTACACCCATCCGGATTATGAGGACGCCTTAGTTGATGTCACTGTGTACCCCTTTATTGGTCAGCTATCTATCACAGAAAATGAGTTATTGCCGAAACAATTAGAAAGCGACTTACAGAGAGCCCGCGCAACCGCAGAGCGACAAAAGCTAACCTTAGCTCAAGTTAGCCCAGCGTCACCTTATGCGGTAAATAGCCAATTGGTCGGGTGGAAATTAGGCTTAAGCGCCGCCTCAGATAACTTGCCGACAATTTACGCCACCACCTATGTATTCAGACAGCAGGATAAAATCGTAAAAGTGTCTACAACCTTTCCGCCTGACTTTTCAGATAACATCGTCAATCAGCTGATTGCTAAGATTCAGGTACCTCAAGAGTCTGTAATGATGAAAAAGGTTCGCGCTATGCTGTTAGATACTCAGCGCTAAGCTTTTTTAGCGGAAAGTCGCTTTGCTAACGCCCCTCTTAATTTTGACTTACTCTCTACCTCGCTGCTTAGGATATAGACTTTTTGCTGTTCTTTAGATTTGTATCTATCAAACCAGTTGTACATCTGATTTTTTTGAAGTGGTGTGGCGACATCAAACAATTTTTCTACTGACACGGTTACTCCCAAACGCTGTTAGTCACTGGCAAAACTAAAGACGTTTGCAAAAATAGCTCCACAACCTCTTACCGTTATTGCCCTACGAATTTAAAGGGGCTCAATGACAAAAAAGAGAGTTACTGATAAACGGCAGGTGTGGAAAAAAGGAAAAGAATACAATCTGAGTGTAATTATGACTCAGTTAATTACATTAATAAAAACAGTAAGTTAATTTAGTGAGACATATCTAGAAAAGTGCGACACACTGCGGACTTGAATCCACCTCGCTCAGCATTTCATCACCTGATACCTCAGCTTAAACTAGAGAAGAGCGCGGGAATAGGGCTGAAGATCTCATGGAAACAAAGCGCCACCTCAACTTAATCAGAAATAGCGCCTTAGTTTCAACCCGTTATTTTTTATCTTTATAATAAGACATCATGCGTCGGCGTTTGCGCTGCTGGGCCAAGGTTAAATTAGCCTTCTTACCTTCAAATGGGTTTGCACCCTCTCTGAATTCTATCTTAATTGGCGTGCCCATTATTTCGAGTGCTTTTCTAAAATAATTCATCAAAAAGCGTTTGTAAGAGCTTGGTAAATCGTCAACTTGGTTGCCATGAATTACAATCACAGGAGGGTTGTATCCGCCAGCGTGGGCGTACTTCATTTTCACTCGACGACCGCGCACAAGAGGAGGTTGATGGTCATCTTGCGCCATTTCCATAATCTGCGTCAGTAATGCGGTATTGATACGCTTAGTGGCGCTTGAGTAAGCCTCTTGAACTGATTCAAACAAATTGCCAACACCAGAGCCATGCAGTGCAGAAATAAAGTGAATACGGGCAAAGTCAATAAAGCCTAGACGACGATCCATCTCACGTTTGATATCGTCTTTTACATCCGTACTCAATCCATCCCATTTATTCACGGCTACCACCAGTGAACGGCCCGAATTAAGCACAAAGCCAAGTAGGCTTAAGTCTTGGTCAGTAATCCCTTCTCGGGCATCAATGACTAATAGAACCACATTGGCCTCTTCAATGGCCTGTAGGGTTTTTACAATTGAAAATTTCTCTACCGCTTCGCTAATTTTTCTGCGCTTTCTCACCCCTGCGGTATCGATGAGAATGTACTCTCTCTCGTCGCGCTCCATAGGAATATAAACGCTGTCTCGCGTCGTACCTGGCATGTCGTACACAACAACGCGCTCTTCACCGAGAATACGGTTTGTGAGCGTAGATTTACCCACGTTTGGCTTGCCTACTATAGCAAGCTTGATGGGAAGTTCTTGCAAGCGCTGACGCTGGGTTTCCGCATCTTCTTCTTCCTCTGGCTCTTCATCGATAATCTCCATGTCAGGAAAATCAACTTCCAGAGGTTTAAGCGCATCTTGTAATAGTTGGCTTATGCCGCGTCCATGTGCAGCTGCAATTTGCTTTATTGCACCTAATCCAAGTGAATAAAACTCAGCGCTCTCACTATCGCCATCAATGCCATCAACTTTGTTAGCTACAACAAATACCTTTTTATTTATGCGGCGAAGGTGGTCAGCTATGCCTTGGTCTGCTGGCAATAAACCCGCTCGCGCATCCACTAAAAAAAGTACAACATCGGCTTCTTCGATGGCTAAAAGTGACTGCTGGGCCATTTCAGCATCAATGCCCTCTTCATCGCCCGTAATACCGCCGGTATCCACTACGATAAACTGGCGCTTTTCAAATTTCGCTTGGCCATATTTACGGTCGCGAGTTAGGCCCGGGTAATCAGCAACGAGTGCATCGCGGGTATTTGTAAGGCGATTAAACAAGGTTGACTTGCCTACATTTGGGCGGCCAACCAAAGCAACAACGGGTAACATTTATCAGATCCTAAGGGTCATGAAAGCTAAAAAAAGCACAAGCCATGCACACCAAATATCACAAACTAGGTTTAAGAGAATGATTCTCCAACATGTGGTGTTTTAGATGAGGCTTTCGAGAATGGGCGCATTATACCTTGTTCACAACCTAATACCAATGCAGTTCTGGGAGACTTAACACATTGCCCTAACAAAATGAATTAGGTGATCGAAAGCTGTAAATATATTGGTGTAGACAATAAGAAAAGGCGTTTCGAATATTATCCGAAACGCCCCTATTTAACTTGGTTGTTAAGCAGTAATCTTTCTAATTCGGTATGCGTACCGACGCTACAACACCATTTCGCGTTACCGCAACTACACTGTCATCCACTTTAAGAGGCGCAGCAAAAATAGCGTCGTCTTCGTCATCGCCCCCCACATCTAAGCGAGCAACCACTTCACCGGTTTCTTGCTCAATCCAATGAAGGAAACCCCAGTTATCGCCAACCACAATGTGGTCACCGACAGGCGTAGCGGCCGTTAACGAACGTTTCTTAAGTAAGCCTTGAGACCATAGTTCTACACCATTGCGTCTGTCGAGGGCGTAAACGTTGGAGTTATTATCAACAACAAAAATTTTGTTCCCCTCGATAGTCAGATTGCGAAATGATGCATATTCACGTTTCCAAATAACGCGACCTGAACGAAGTTCGACTGCAGCTAGTGTACCGTTGTACGACACTGTAAAAATGGTGCCGCCAAACAATACTGGTGTGGTATCGATATCAACGATACGCTCTAGCTCTGTTGCACCAGAAGGTGTCGCTATTACGGTTTCCCATGCGAGCACACCTGTTTCGATAAGGTTCACCTGAATTTTTCCAGTCGGCGTTCCTACAATAGCACCACCGTTAGATGCGATGGGGCCTGAAATGCCGCGAAGGGTCAACGGAGGAGTGTCGCCTTCATGTCTCCAAAGCTGTTCGCCAGTGCGCGTGTTAAAACCGAAAAGGCTGCCTGCACCAGTGTTAACCACTAAAATGCCTTCATCGGCTGCTGGCGCTGCTAAGATTTCGCCAGGAACTGTGGCTTCCCAAACAAGCTCACCGCTTTCTGCGTCCATTGCCGCTACGTAACCATTTTCAGTGCCAATGAATACATGTCTGTCAGCAACAGCAATACCACCAATACGCGCAGTTTCTCCGCTGCGCCATAATTTGGTTACCGCACTCATCATGCCTTCAGAACGGAATTGAGCGAAGTCCTTTTGCCACAACACTTTGCCAGATTCTGGTTCCATCGCCACGACAACACCATGACGGTCTGCCGCGTAGAGTTTGTCATAAGCGTAAACCGGACGAAGACGCGAAAAGTAATGGTCAACACCGTCTCCAATATCACGATCCCAGACTACCTGTGGAGAGAACTTAGCTTCAATAGGCTTTAAACGGCGAATCTCTAATTCTTCGTCATCTGCAAACCAATCAGAAATGGTTGAACAGCCTGACATTGTGATAGACACCGCGAGTGCCATACCTATCGTGCGAGCAAATCGACCTTTACGGCCACACGTGTTGTGAAACAAATTGCGTACCTCTTTATTATTTACACCAGCCCAATGGGACTATCGCTTACTGAGCTGCAGATACCGAAAGGTTATCTAGCTTCATTTGTAAAAGCGGATTGTTGGCATTTTTTTCTAACGCATTTGAATAAGCTAATCGCGCATCGTCAAACTTGCCTTGTTTCTGATACACGTCGCCTTTTAGTTCAGAAACTTCTGCTGAAAATGCGTCGTTTGTTACATTGCTAAGCGTAGACAACGCCGCGTCCAGCTGGTTCATTTCAATTTGCACGCGAGCTAAACGAAGTGACGCAAGTACTTTTAATTCATCGTTTTCAGCAAAGGTAACAACGCTGTTTAAATGCGAAGCCGCTGCGTCTAAATCACCCGCATCTACCGCTTGCTTAGCCGCTAGTAGGCCCGCAATACTCGCATAGCCACTGTCTTTATTCTCTTCAATAAACGCATTCACTTTTGCATCGCTGCCTTCGGTGCCAAAAGTCTCGACGGCATTTTGATATGCAACAGATGCTGCTTCTTTGCTTTCTATTTGCGCATCTGAGTAATAACGCCAGCCCCAAAGACCGCCTAAACCTAGTGCAGCACCAACAATGATTGCAGTACCGTGTTCTTTCCAAAAGCGCTTGATCGCTTCTACTTGTTGTTCTTCTGTTGCGAACTGTTCCATAGTGTCCTCTTTTTATTGTGCGCTCAGCATCTCTGCAACCCTATCAGATAAGGTATCAAAGCTGACTGTAACTTGTTCTTGGCCGTCGCGTAGCGGTTTTACCCCTACTTCGCGAGACTGCATTTCGTCATTACCTAAAAGCAGCGCCAAACGTGCACCTGTTTTATCTGCACGCTTTAATTGTTTTTTAAAGTTGCCGCCGCCACAGTGCATCATAATGCGCACGTTTGGAAGCCGATTGCGAAGGTGTTCAGCAACTTCTATGGCATAAGACTGTGCGTCATCGCCCATTGCCGTCACGTAAACGTCAGCAAAGCTTGAATCTTGGCCTTCTTCTGTAAGCGTGGTCAGCAACAGTACCAAACGTTCTATACCCATGGCAAAGCCAACCGCTGGTGTTGCTTTACCGCCTAACTGTTCAACCAAGCCATCGTAGCGACCACCTGCACACACGGTGCCTTGGGCGCCTAGGCTATCGGTAACCCATTCGAACACAGTACGGTTGTAGTAATCTAGTCCGCGTACTAAACGAGGGTTTATTTCAAATTCAATGCCCGCTTGCGTTAAGCGCGCGCAAAGCGTTTCAAAGTGAACTTTAGATTCTTCATCCAAGTGATCGATAAGAGCTGGCGCATCAGCAATAGCCGCTTGAACTTCTGGGTTCTTAGAATCGAGTACGCGAAGCGGGTTAGTTTCTAGTCGGCGTAATGAATCTTCATCTAGCTGGTCAGCTCTTTCTTTTAAGAACTCCACTAGCGTATCGCGATAGGCTGCTCGCGCTTCGTTTGAGCCTAGGGTATTTATTTGCAGTTTTACATGCTGCTCAATACCGAACGCTTTCCAAAAACGTGCGCTAAGTAGAATAACCTCTAGATCGATGTCCGGGCCATCCATGCCATAGGTTTCCACACCAAACTGGTGGAATTGGCGGTAGCGACCTTTTTGTGGACGTTCGTGGCGGAACATCGGGCCCATATACCACAAACGCTGTTGTTGGTTATACAATAAACCGTGTTCGTTACCTGCACGCACGCAGCTTGCTGTGCCTTCTGGACGAAGCGTCAAGCTGTCGCCATTTCTATCCTCAAAGGTATACATCTCTTTTTCAACGATATCGGTTACTTCGCCGATGGAACGCTTGAATAAGTCGGTGCTTTCAACGATGGGAGTACGTATTTCTTGGTAACCGTAACTCGCCACCACTTGACGAAGTACAGATTCTACCTTTTGCCACGTACCGGAAATCTCCGGTAGGCAGTCATTCATGCCTCGAATTGCCTGAATAGTCTTAGCCACGTGAAATTCTCATACTGCTATATAGTGAAAAGCCCCGCATTATAGGGGCTTTAGGAATAAACAACAATGAACAAAAAACCTCTTAGTCTTTTACCGAGACCTGTATTTTATTTTGCTCACTTATACGCGATGCTTTTGCGCGAATCTTAGCTTCAAGTTTGTCGACCAAATCGTCATTAGGAAGGCGTTCTTTCACACGTTTGCCGTCTTCGTAAAGGCCGCTCATATTGCGCGCACCGGTAAGGCCTAAATCAGACACTTCCGCTTCACCAGGACCATTAACCACACAACCTATGATAGACACATCCATTGGAGTAAGGATGTCTTCCAGTCTTTGTTCAAGGGCATTCACTGTGCCGATTACGTCAAACTCCTGTCTTGAGCAACTCGGGCACGCAATGAAATTGATCCCACGCGAGCGAATGCGTAGTGACTTCAATATATCAAAGCCAACTTTTATTTCTTCTACTGGATCAGCTGCAAGAGACACGCGAATAGTATCGCCTATACCTTCAGCCAATAACATACCAAGCCCTACCGCACTTTTAACCGCGCCCGCCCGTTGACCGCCAGCTTCAGTGATGCCCAGATGAAGAGGTTGATCAATTTTTTGCGCCAACAAACGGTATGCACCTACAGCAAGAAACACATCCGAGGCTTTAACACTTACCTTGAACTGATCGAAGTTAAGCTTGTCGAGAATATCAACGTGACGCATGGCAGATTCAACAAGTGCTTCTGGCGTAGGTTCGCCATACTTTTCTTGTAAATCTTTTTCTAGAGAACCGCCGTTTACACCAATGCGAATAGGAATATTTTTATCTTTCGCACAATCAACAACAGAACGCACCCGTTCCATGTTACCGATATTACCAGGGTTTATACGCAAGCAATCCACGCCGTATTCTGCCACTTTGAGCGCAATACGATAATCGAAGTGGATATCAGCCACGAGCGGCACACTTACCTGCTTTTTAATTTCTTTGAACGCTTCAGCCGCTTCCATGGTGGGAACAGATACGCGAACGATCTCACCACCTACGGCAACAATGCGATTAATTTGATCGACAGTCGCCGCCACGTCAGTGGTGCGAGTATTTGTCATAGACTGAACAGCAATGGGAGCGCCATCGCCAATGGGAACGTTACCTACATTAATACGCGTAGACTTTCTGCGTTTAATAGGACTATCTGCAAACATCTGATTACCTATAAAGGAAGTGCGAACCGAGCTGTTTTACCGTTCTGGTATGAAGAAATATCAACAGTCTCGCCGTTAACTGATATACGCACATTATCCGGTGCGCCGAGCGTAACTTCAACAGGAGGAACACCCTGAATTTCCATCACACGCCCTTTTTGCTTAACCCCGTAGGCTATTGCTTCACCAGACGCGTCTTTTATATTAACCCAGCAATCGTCAACGAAAGTAAAAACCATAGAAATGGGCGCTGCATTACTTTCTGCGGCAATTTCAAGATTAGGCTCAGATTGGCTATTGCTGCTTACTAATGCCGTAAGGTTATTGCTTTCGTTGATGTCCGTATCAGGGGCTGAAATAGCCCCCTCGTTTATACTACCGTCTTGCGCAAATTCATCACTTTCTTCATCAATGACTGGCTCATCAATTGAAGAAGCGTTTGAATTCAACAAATCGTTATTTGTAGAGGTAGATGATGCAGGGTCACTTGATAAATCACTGCCATTTAGCTGAGTTCGATTCGATGCACCACCCTCAGATGTGATAGGTGTATTAGCCGCCTCTCGCTTAACTGCTTCAGTGAGCGGAATGTCTGAAACCGCCTCATCATTTGGCTGCTGATACCACCACATAACCACACCAGCAATGATGAGCAGCAAAATAACATAGGTAACCATCATCCAGCGGTCATCGTGTGTCTGTTTGGCGACACGCTTTGAAAAACTTTGAAGTTTTTCTGAAGATGGGACCGATGTTTGATTGTGATACCGTTCAAATGCCTCAATGACTTCGTGAGAATTCATGCCTAATTGTTTGGCATAGTTTCTCACGTATCCCTTCGTAAACGTCACAGATGACTTTTCGTCAATGACATCGTTTTCTAAATCATTGATTTGTTTTGATTTTAAGAAAAGCTTATCAGCAATATCCTGTTGAGATAAACCCAACTTCTCTCGGCGTGCTTTTAGCATTGCCCCAGGGCTTGGCGTATTTTCTTCTTGTTGCGAAATGACTTCTTGATTCGCGTTTTCTTCTGACACCATTAAACCTTATTCCTCCTGCATATTAGGTGGTACTAACCAAAGCTTCTGACCAGCAATAATAGCGCCAGTATTCTCTAGGTTATTCCACTTCTGCAGTGTCGCCATTCTGATATTGTGCAGTAAAGAAATACGATATAAGTTTTCACCGTCTTTTACTACATGGAATTTATTACTTTGGGCAGATAATTCAGTGTTTTGGTTTGTTTCATTGTCCAACGCGTCGTTCACTTCAGGCGTTTCTTCATTACTGTAAAGTGTAGCCTGTTGATTCGGTTCACTTTCACCGCTACTCGATTCAGCCTGCGACGTTTGCGCTAGACGTTTTCCCTCTGCGTTAACTCCTTCTCCCAAACTTGAACCTTGACCATCACTTGGTTCTGCTTTGGCAGATTTCACCGTTCTAACCACTTTACTTTGCATCGTTTTTCGTTCGGCAAGATAGCGCTGAGTTAATTCGCTCTCGGGATAGACGGCAATCATCATATCACCGTATTCATTAGCAGCTTGGTAATCGCCCTTACCTTTCGCAACTTCATACGCTAGCCATAAATAGTCTGGAGATACTCTCGCTACCCGCTCATATTTACGTAAAGAAGACTCGGCTAGATCCCACTGTTCTGTAATAGTATACAACTCACTTAACAAGAAAAGGGATTTGCCTCGCGCCGGCTGATGATTGAGCGCCTCTTGAAGGTAGCCAATCGCGTCTTCTAATTCGCCTTGGCTTTGTGCACACAGCGCAAGGTTTTCGTAGGTTTGGGCCGCATTTGCATAAAGGCGGTTATTTATGGCTTTAAAGAAATAACGCTTTGCGTCGTCATATTCGCCGTTTTGACATTTAAACGCACCATAGCTATTGGCAATGTCACCATTGTCAGGGGCTATGTCGATAGCGGTTTGATAGAACTCTTCGGCACGACGGTTATCACCAACCAACTGATAATAATAGGCCATAGCAAATTGAACGTCCGCAGAGCGTGGATTGAACTCTAGCGCCTTGTCTAGATTCTTTTTTGCTTGCGTATAGTTATTGTTTTTAAGATAGGTGAGACCCAAAGATGTACGTGTTCGTGCCGCTTCCTCGTGGTCGAAATTACCACTGTACAAGCCCGACTGGCTGTTGCTTACACAGCCAGTCGCTAGTAGAACCGCACTTAAAAAACCAACGCGAAGTGAAGTGCGCAATCCTGCAACCATAGTCTTACCCTAATATCTTAATGATTATTGGGCCATTTTTACTGAAATTGCCTCGCCCTTCACCTGTTTTTTTAACATTCTTTTCGTTCTGTCCACTACATCGCCTACTAATTGACCGCATGCAGCGTCGATATCATCACCTCGAGTTTTACGCACTACGGTGGTAAATCCATATTCCATAAGCACTTTAGCAAACCTATCGATGCGAGAATTGCTCGAACAGGTGTATGGAGAACCTGGGTATGGATTGAAAGGTATTAAGTTTATTTTACTAGGTGTATCTTTCAATACCTTTGCCAGCTGATGAGCTTGCTCAGTGCTGTCGTTGATGTTCGAAAGCATTACGTATTCAACCGTCACACGACCTTGGTTAGCTTTAGACTTGGCAAGGTAACGTCTCACACCCGCTAAGAATGCCTCGATGTTGTACTTTTTATTCACAGGTACAATTTCGTTACGCAACTCGTCCGTTGGCGCATGTAGCGAGATAGCAAGCGCAACGTCAATTTGATCGCCAAGCATATCAAGGGCTGGTACAACACCAGAGGTACTTAACGTAACACGGCGTTTTGACAAACCAAAGCCAAAGTCGTCTAACATGATATCCATTGCTGGCACCACGTTTTTAAGGTTTAACAGCGGCTCGCCCATTCCCATCATCACAACATTCGTAATTGGACGCTTGCTTGTATCCTTAGAAAGCCCAAGGAAGGTCGCAACGCGCCATACCTGACCGATAATTTCGCTTACACTGAGATTACGGTTAAAACCCTGCTGGGCCGTTGAACAGAAAGTACACTCAAGGGCGCAACCCACTTGTGAAGAAACACACAAGGTTGCTCGATCGGTCTCTGGGATCCAAACCGACTCAACCTCTTGACCACCCTCTAAGGTAAGCGCGAATTTAATAGTTCCATCGCTAGCTTCTTGAAAGTATGCAATTTCTGGGGCTTTAATTTCGCAATTTTCGATGAGCATCGCGCGAAGGTTTTTATTGAGGTTACTCATTTCCTCAAAATCGCTTACTCCGTGCTGGTAAATCCATTTCATGACCTGATCGGCACGAAATGGTTTCTCGCCCATTTCTTTAAAGAAACTGCGCAAGCCTTCGCGATTTAGATTTAATAAGTTAGTTTTTGCCATGAATACGATGACCCTTGTACCTTCGAGGGATGCCCCTCTTACTGCTAAAAATGGTGTAAAAATCAGGCAACTTGAGTATCGCTAGAACAGCGAATGGCTGCTGATTAAAATTTGCGCGGATTTTACCACAGATGAGATTTGAGAAAAAGCCGATTTAACGCAGAGTATCGTTAAGTTTGGCTATACTTGAAATGCACAATTTAGCTTACCTGCATGAGAAATACGCAGAGCACATAAAACGCACACCTCCTCTTTTTCAGCGCAAAAAAAACGAGGCGCTGTAGCCTCGTTTCTTTCTACTTACGTAATCTTAGCGAGTACGTGGGCAGATTTCTTCTTCAGAGAAGAAGTATGCGATTTCACGCGCTGCTGATTCTGGAGCGTCAGAACCGTGAACTGCGTTTTCGTCGATTGACGCAGCGTAGTCAGAGCGAAGTGTACCTGCAGCTGCATCAGCTGGGTTCGTTGCACCCATGATTTCACGGTTAGCTAGAACAGCGTTTTCGCCTTCTAGTACTTGAACCATAACTGGACCAGACGTCATGAAGTCTACAAGTGCGCCGAAGAAAGGACGCTCTTTGTGTTCTGCATAGAAGCCTTCTGCTTGCTCTTTGCTCATGTGGATCATCTTAGATGCCACGATGCGAAGACCTGCAGATTCGAAACGGTT
Organism: Alteromonas sp. KUL150; assembly: GCF_009811475.1. NCBI lineage: Bacteria > Pseudomonadati > Pseudomonadota > Gammaproteobacteria > Alteromonadales > Alteromonadaceae > Alteromonas > Alteromonas sp. KUL150. Next base: position 109,658 of record NZ_BLIJ01000065.1, on the reverse strand, counting down.
GTAAATTGCACCGATAACGTTTTTAGCTACCGCATCAGGCTTGATAATCGAAAAAGTACGCTCAAGAGCCATGTTCTCTCTCCAAACAATTAGTGTATGTATCTTTAAAATTTTGGCCGCGAATTATAGGCAATTAATAACGGCTTGACCAGCGCCTTTTTAAAACAGGCGTAACGTGTTGTTTTTTATTAGGATGTATCGTCAGATTAGCGCATAGGCCATGACAGTTTGATGACAGTGTATACTTTATTTTGCACTGGCAGACATGTAATAGCCATAATATCTTCCCTTAGCAAAGAACCACGATGGAATAACAAAACGCCTATTCAGCCAAGTATCTCAAGTAATTAACGCCTATATAGGTATGGCGTTAACAACTATAAAGTATTAAGCGTTCGCTTTTGCTAACTCTTGGATCTTTCCAACTATCGCGCGCAAACCATTTCCCCTTGTTGGGGTGATATGGCGCTCTAAGTCTAACGCTTCAAAGTAGCCGTCGATATCAAATGCTAGAATATCCTTTGGCGTTTTTTCGTTGTAGGCGGCAAGCACTAACGCAAGCAGGCCTTGAACGATAACGGCGTCGCTGTCTACGTCAAAGTTGATTTTATTGCCATCATAAGACTCAACCAACCAGACACTGCTCTGACAGCCTTTAACTAGGCGGTCTGGTGTTTTTGCATCTTCAGGTAAACCCGGAATAGATTTGCCTAAGTCAATGATGTACTGATAACGCTGTTCCCAATCATCGAAGAACGCTAAATCATCAATAATTTCGTCACTGCTAGGTAGTTGCATTGCTATTTCCGTAATTTTGTAAAGAGAAAATGTGTCGGACGGTAAGTTACCTTAACCGCTTAAAAGAATAAACCCGCCTCAAGCTGAGCTTCTTCGCTCATCATATCGCGTGACCATGCAGGGTCAAATACGAGTTCTACGTTTACATTCTTAACGTGTGGCACCATAGCAACTCGATACTCAACGTCACCAACCAATACCGGCCCCATGCCGCACCCGGGTGCAGTAAGCGTCATATCGATATTTACAGCGCCTGATGCCTGGTCTATCACCACTTTATAAATGAGACCAAGAGACACGAGGTTTATCGGAATTTCGGGGTCATAAATAGTTTCTAAAGCGTCCCACACCTGCTGTTCGCTGATGTTTCCATCTTCGGGGGCGTCAAAGCTCAGCGTCATGGCTTTGCGGCCAATTGCACCAGCATCTGTACCATCAATACGGTACATATTACCGCGCCACGTTACCGTATAGTTACCACCGAGTTCTTGGGTGATATTCACAAACTCGCCTTCAGGGATCACGGTAGGGTTACCCGCAGGAACTAAGCGCGCTTTACAGTCGCGCTCGGTGGTCACCATTTTTTGCTTCATAAACTACTTAGTACTCTTTGTTCTACTGTTGATGGTCTTCATCGCGGCGCTTAGCCTACGTTAAAGCTCTCACCACACCCGCACTCATCAACCACGTTAGGGTTGTTATATTTAATAACGCCGTTTACGCCTTCCGTCACGTAATCAATTTCGGTGTTACGCAAAAGGTCTGTAGCATCTGCAGCAACTGCCACATTCACAATAGGAGAGATTTCCACTATCTCATCACCCGTCTGCGCACTATCAGCAAAATCAAGCACGTAAGCATAACCCGTACAGCCGCTGACTTTTGTTGATAAACGAATTAACTGACCAGGCTTGTCTTTAAGCTTACTTTCGAAATGCTTAACGGCACTGTCAGTTAGCGTAATGAGCTTTGTACTAGGTACGAAAGTTTCAACACTCATAATGCCTCCTTAGGCCAACATCATTTTTGCTTTTTTAAGTGCAGCAAATAGGCTGTCCACTTCTTCAAGCGTGTTATAAATTGAGAACGATGCACGAGCAGTTCCGGGAACACCAAGACGCTTCATTAATGGCTGTGCACAGTTATCGCCTGTACGAATTGCCACGCCTTGCCTGTCTAGAATAAACCCAATATCAGCCGGATGTGCGCCATCAAGTGCGAAGCTGAGGACGCCCACCTTATTAGGGGCCGTTCCTATGATACGCATGCCTTCAAGTGCTTCAGCCTGCTGTGTCGCATAAGCAAGCAGTTTTTGCTCGTGCTCGTGCAAGGCTTTTACATCAAGGCCACTAAACCAATCTACTGCGGCTCCCATGCCAATAGCACCGGCAATGTTAGGCGTGCCTGCTTCCAAACGATTTGGTAACGCTCCCCATGTAGCTTCATGGTACGTGACATCTTTAATCATTTCGCCGCCCACCTGCCACACCGGCCAGGTTTCTAACACGTCTTTTTTACCCCACAGGCAACCGATGCCCGTTGGGCCAAACAATTTGTGACCAGAAAAAGCGTAGAAATCGCAGCCGATATCTTGAACATCAACGCCGCCGTGAGCTATGCCCTGAGCGCCATCAACTAAAACCCATGCGCCAACAGCTTTGGCTTTTTGGGTAAGTAATTTGATAGGGTTAACGGTGCCTAGTGCATTAGAAACATGCGGAAAGGCCACCATCTTGGTGTTTTCAGACAGCAATCGATCAAATGCTTCAACATCAAGTTCTCCGCTATCGAAGATTGGGACAATGTTAAGCGTTGCGCCCGCACGTCGACAGGCCTGCTGCCAAGTAACCAAGTTGGCGTGATGCTCAAGCTCAGTCACCATTACTTCATCGCCTTCGCTCAAAAGCTGCCCTACTCCATTCGCCACTATGTTAATGGCTTCGGTGGTGCCGGCCGTCCAGATCACTTCTTCGCGAACTGTCGCGTTAATAAACTTAGCTACGCTGGTACGTGCATTTTCATAGCGGCGGGTCGCCTCATCCGATAGATGATGCGCGCCACGGTGCACGTTCGCATTCGTCCCTGTATAAAAGTCGACAAGCGCGTCAATCACAGCCTGAGGCTTTTGAGTCGTCGCTGCATTATCAAGATAGACAAGCGGCTTGCCGTCTACCGTTTTAGATAAAATAGGAAACTGGGCACGAAGTGCTGCAACGTCTAAGCTCATTTAACCTCCATTTGGGAAAAACGCTCACTCAAGATGGGCGCTAGCCATTCACGTACCGCCGCATTGGGCACGTCGTTAATAAGCTCTTGAATAAACCCAAAATTAAGCATGACCAACGCTTTACTACGAGAAATCCCGCGGGTTAGCATGTAGTACAGCGCTTCTTCTTCAATCTCGGCAACCGTTGCGCCGTGGGCACATTTAACGTCATCAGCGTAAATTTCAAGCTCTGGCTTCGTATTAATAACGCCACGACGAGATAGCAACAAGTTACGGTTGTTAAGCTCTGCTAACGTTTTCTGTGCATCACGATGAATATGAATACGACCATTAAAGACAGCACGGGCTTTGTCACCTACGATGCCGCGCGCGTTTTCTTCTGTTGTACCGTTTGGCATAGCATGCTCAATGGTTGAGTGAAGATCGAATAACTCACCCTCAGCCAGAAGATAAATGGCGTTCATTTTCGCATCGGCAAATTCGCCAGCGTGATGGATATCAACGTCTAAACGCGATAGCTCACTGCCATACCCCACCATAGTGCTGTTGAGCGTAGTGCGGTTGTGAAGTTTAAAGTGGCTACCACCTAACTGTTTTGCTTTGCCAGTAAACATGGCAAAGCGATAATGCTCTAGATGCGCATCATCAGCTAAATCGTACTCAGCAAACGCGGTTGTTAAGCTTTCGGTATCACCGAAACCTTGTTCAATAACGGTAGCGCGTGCGCCTTCGGCTACTTTAACGACTACGCGGGTATGGGCATCTACATCTTGTGAGGCCATGTTAACGATACGAACTGGCGTATCAATTTTCGCGTTTGCTTCTACGTTTATAAATATACCGTGTTGGCATAATGCATCGTTCACCAAACCAAACATATGACGGGCAGGTTTAACCTGGCCATACACGCTGCTAATGGCCTGCTGTGTTGCGGCATCATCGGTATTAAGTGACGTAATTGTCATGCCAGCTGGTACGTCTAACGTATTAACCTGTGTAACCAAAACGCCATCAACAAAAATCAAGTCTATAGCATTAAGGTTATCTATAGCCGGTACTGGCAGGTTCTCTGCTTGTACAGCTTGTTTTGCTTCACGCTTTTCTACAGGCGTGAGTGGCGTAAAGCGCCAGCTTTCGCTTCTTCGAGCTGGCCAACCGTCGGCTTTTAACTGTGCTAAGGCCTGTTGACGCACGGGCGATAAATAGTCGTCGCGCTGCGCTGTATCAATGACCTGTTCTAGCCATTGACTCATGCCTCAGCCTCCTCGTACGCCTTACCTAGGAATGCGTATCCGCTCTTCTCTACTTCTAGCGCTAATGACGCATCTCCGCTTTTCACGATTTTGCCGTCAGCAAGAATGTGTACAAAGTCAGGCTTAATATAGTCAAGAAGGCGCTGGTAGTGAGTAACAACGATGAAGCTGCGCTCACCGTCGCGTTGGCTGTTTACGCCATCGGCAACAACCTGCAGGGCGTCAACGTCAAGGCCAGAGTCGGATTCGTCAAGAATACAAAGTTTTGGCTCTAGCAAAATCATCTGCATGATTTCGTTGCGCTTTTTCTCACCACCTGAGAAACCTTCGTTTACACCGCGCTTAAGAAAGTCGAGTGGCAGCTGAACTTGCTTACAGGCCTCTTTCGCCTTTTTAAGGAACTCAGCAGCAGTCAGTGGCGCTTCGCCGCGCTCTTCACGCATGGCGTTTACCGACTCTTTCATAAATTCCATGTTGCTAACGCCAGGAATCTCTACTGGGTATTGAAACGCAAGGAAAAGGCCTTCTCGTGCACGCTCTTCAACATCAAGCTCTAGCAAATCTTTACCGTTAAGGGTCGCTTCACCTTCACTTACTTCATAGCCGTCACGTCCAGAGAGCACGTAACCTAGTGTACTTTTACCGGCACCGTTAGGGCCCATGATAGCGTGTACTTCACCAGGTTTAACTTCAAGGTTAAGACCCTTAATGATGTTTTTCTCTTCCACGCTGGCATGTAAATTCTTGATACTAAGCATTGATTACCCCACTGAACCTTCAAGACTAATTTCGAGCAGTTTGCCGGCTTCTACGGCAAATTCCATTGGCAGCTCTTTGAATACTTCTTTACAGAAACCGTTAACAATCATAGAAACGGCTTTCTCTGTGTCTAGACCGCGTTGCTGACACAAGAATAATTGTTCGTCGCTCACCTTCGATGTTGTTGCTTCGTGCTCAACAATGGCCGAAGGGTTACGGCTTTCGATATAAGGGAACGTGTGTGCGCCACACTTGTCGCCGATAAGTAGCGAGTCGCACTCGGTGAAGTTACGTGCACCGTCTGCGCGCGGACCCATTTGAACCAGTCCGCGATAAGCATTGTTGCTGTTACCCGCTGAGATCCCCTTAGAGATGATGGTCGACCTGGTATTTTTACCCACATGGATCATCTTCGTACCGGTATCGGCCTGTTGACGACCGCGTGTTAGCGCGACTGAGTAGAACTCACCCACACTGTTATCGCCTTTAAGTACACAGCTTGGGTACTTCCACGTTACCGCTGAGCCCGTTTCAACCTGCGTCCACGATATTTTCGCGTTGGTATGCGCAATACCGCGTTTCGTTACGAAGTTGTAGATACCGCCTTTACCGTTTTCATCACCCGGGTACCAGTTTTGTACCGTTGAGTATTTGATTTGGGCGTCGTCCATCGCAACTAATTCAACCACCGCAGCGTGCAGCTGGTTTTCGTCGCGCTGCGGTGCAGTACAACCTTCTAGATAGCTTACGTAGCTGCCTTCGTCGGCAACAATCAACGTACGTTCGAACTGACCCGTGTTCATTTCGTTAATACGGAAATAAGTAGAAAGCTCCATTGGGCAGCGTGTGCCTTTTGGAATATAAACGAATGAACCGTCTGTAAATACCGCACTGTTTAGCGCAGCGAAGTAGTTATCCGTGCGCGGAACTACTGAGCCAATGTATTTCTTAACAAGGTCTGGATATTTGTGAACCGCTTCAGAAATCGGACAGAAGATAACGCCCGCTTCTTCAAGTTTCTCGCGATAAGTGGTCACAACAGATACCGAGTCAAATACAGCGTCAACTGCAACACCCGCTAACATTTCTTGTTCGTGTAGCGGTATACCCAGCTTCTCATAGGTACGCAGTAGCTCAGGGTCAACTTCATCTAGCGACTTCGGCTTATCCTTCATACTCTTTGGTGCCGAGTAGTAAGAAATTGATTGATAGTCGATTTTAGGATAGTCAACGTGTGCCCAATCTGGCTCTTCCATTTCGAGCCATGCACGATAAGACTTTAAGCGCCATTCAAGCATCCATTCTGGCTCGTTTTTCATTGCTGATATGCGGCGGATAACCGACTCGTCCAGGCCGCTTTCAAACGTTTCTGATTCGATTTCTGAATAGAAACCCGCATCGTACTTTCTTTCTAACGCCTGTTCGATCTGTTCACTCATGTTGGGATCTCACTTGTTTGCCTGCATTTGCTGCCACTTTGCTTTCCTGACGATTAAATTACCCCACGGTCTTGGTAATTTAAGCACTCACTTTTGTTCGACCTTTAATCTATTAAGCATCTACTCGCTTACCTAAACGGCCGAAACTGCCAGTTACATTGAGGACAGCCTAAAATTTTGGTGCCGTAGTATATAATACCCGACTATTTCACTCAAATATTCAGCCGCTATTTTACAGCGGTAAATACTCTTTTGACGCTACATGTGGCATTTTCGACGCCCCATGGCTATTAATTTTAATTCATAGTCTTCACATGAAGACTCACTCTGAATGGTGATTTACGCGGTAATTGCAGCGCGTAACTTGGTAGTTACGTCAACAACCTTCCTTACTACGTAATCTATGTCATCTTGGGTCGTAAAACGTCCAACGCTAAACCGAATGCCCGCATGGGCAAGTTCGTTGCTTCGGCCGATAGCCTTTAAAACATATGAAGGCTCTAAGCTAGCCGATGTACATGCCGAGCCAGACGATACAGCAATATCGTTCAACCCCATCATTAGGCTTTCACCATCAACACCAGCAAAACTAACATTAAGAATGCCTGCTATACGCTGTGTCGCATGGCCGTTAAGATAAATATCGTCAAGTTGCTGCAAGCCTTGCCAAAGTGAATTTCTAAGCGCGAGTATGCGCGCATTATCATCATCCATCTTCGATACGGCTAAAGAAAGCGCTTCACCCATTCCAACAATTTGATGAGTAGCTAGCGTACCCGAGCGCATGCCCCGTTCGTGCCCGCCACCATGAATTTGTGAAACTAACTTAATTTTAGGACGTCGGCGGACGTAAAGTGCCCCCATTCCTTTCGGACCATACATCTTGTGAGCCGACATCGACAGCAAATCTATGGGTAACTCCGCCAAATCCATTGCAATTTTACCCACGCTTTGCGCTCCATCCACATGAAAAAGGACATCACGCCCGCGGCAAATATCACCAATAGCTTGAATATCTTGAATTACACCTAGCTCATTATTCACGTGCATAACGGACACTAAAATAGTGTCTTCGCGCAGCGCATTTTCTAGATCTGTTAATTTTATCAGCCCGTCTTCTTGTACATTAAGATAAGTAACTTCAAAGCCTTGGCTTTCCAGATACTCGCAAGTGTCTAGGACTGCCTTGTGTTCAGTGGACACGGTAACAATATGCTTACCCTTCTCAGCATATCCCTCGGCTACGCCTTTTATCGCAAGATTATTCGACTCGGTGGCACCTGAGGTAAGTACAATTTCTCTTGGGTCACAGTTGAGGGCGTCGCTTATTTGATTTCTTGCGACATCTACCGCTTCTTCTGCCATCCAGCCAAACCGATAGCTACGAGAGGCTGGATTGCCAAAGTTTCCGTCAAGTGTCAGGCACTTTGCCATTGCCTCGGCAACGAGTGGCTCCACCGGTGTGGTTGCCGCGTAGTCTAAATAAATGGGTGTTGATAAAGCCATGGGTTAGTCAAAACCTACTTAAAGTTGAATACTTACTTCAATGTCACTAGTTATGTGACGCAGGGATGCGTTACTGTCTTGTCGACCAGCCACCTCTTGTACATCCCGCTTTGCCATCAGCTCACCTAACGTGATTGAATTTAAAAACGTAGCGATGCGATCACTTAAATCCTGCCACAAACTATGGGTTAGACAGCGATCGCCGCCTTGACAGTCAGCTTGGCCTTGACAGCGTGTAGCATCGATTGATTCATCCACTGCGCGAATGACTTCACCTATCGCTATCTCGCTGGCTTCACGGCCTAATAAATAACCTCCGCCTGGACCACGAACGCTATCAACTAATTTCTCTTTACGAAGACGAGAAAAAAGCTGTTCTAAATAGGATAAGGAGATTTCTTGTCGTTCTGAAATGTCGGCAAGAGGCACTGGACCACGCTTTGAATGCAAAGCGACGTCAAGCATCGCGGTAACCGCATAGCGCCCTTTAGAAGTGAGTTTCATTGGATTCTCCCGCCGTTTTATAATGACGGAAATTTTCACATACCCGACTAAATTGGTCAAGTATAAAACCTAGTAAAATAGTCAAGTATTTGTGGTTTCCATTCCAAAGCTGGAATGGTTTCTAACGAGTCTGGAATGTCAGCCCATGTATAACCCCAGCTGAACGATGCGTAAATATTCAGTTGGAAAAAGTTTCCAATATCACAGTTCTGGTAAAGCTACTTCATAAGAACTTTACCTGTAATCATTTAGATATCGTATATAATTAGAAAGACCATCGAGATCTGGAAAAATTGTGCCTTGATGAATACCATATTTAACCAGCTTCTCTAAAAAGTACTTCTTCTTCGATGCTGGTATAAGAATTTTCTTAATAGACTCGGACTCTAGCTTCATATTTTTTGTCGGATGTATTGTAAACATGCCAGACTGGGCCGTTACTCGCTTAGTCCCATGTGAAGGAAAGAACGCTACTATATCGTTCAACTTAGTGGGTTCAATTTCTTCTTCTTTCCTAAACTTACCGATGTCATATACATAAATAGCGGCATTATCGGAGCTCAAGCTTTGCACCGCAAAAAAACAAGCCACTAATGGACTAAGGCTCCAATCCAACAACCTAGTTGGAAGTCCATGATGCTGAGCAATAACCATCCATTCAATTTCGTTCACGGGTAAACTATCAAGATGGGCTTTCGCATGGGTTTTAAACACCCACATTAAGTTGTGTTCGCGGACGTCTGCGGACTCTACATCTGCATGTCTAAATAAGGATGGTAGTAATGGGTATTCATGATTTGACACACCACGACATAAGGCAGTTTTGCTGATCCCATCAATCGCCCTATCGAAATCGGAAAAAGATTCTACAACAACTAGGTTGTCGCCTATCTCGTACTGGCTTAAATCAGAAGTTATTTTTTTGGTACTTTCATCAATTAGCGCAAGTAATAAATCGGCAATTATTTCTGCCCTTAACAGCGAACCATATGACTCTGACTGCGATGTGTCGACATAATATCGTTCACACAAATTGTGTAGACTATTGTTTTGCGACGGATGTCTTTCATTGCCTATAAGCAATACGTCAACTACGTCATTATTTAGACTACAACTATTAAGTTTTCTCTCTACCAGAGCGTATTCATTATTTAAAAACGATAAAACAAATCTAGCGTTGTAGGTAACGATCTCATCATTTCTAATGAAATCTTGAAACTCTCGGGCTATGTCTGCAAAAGTTGGTTTGTCAGCCAAAAATTCGTTTGTTATGCCGTGGCGAGATACTCCTACCTCTTCGACAGATCTTTGGGGATTAATATATACGTGATAGCGAAGTCCCGTAAGCTTTTCATCAATCAGCTCTACAGCACCAATTTCTATTACACGATGCCCCAAAGAGAGTTCAGTTCCCGTGGTCTCAATTGATATTACTACCTGTCTCAATAGAAATTCCTTTCACTTAAAATATTTATTACTGAAGCATTATATTGAAACAAGCTTCGTAATGAAAAATACCTGCTGGAATTGCGGCCAACTCAGTCGATTCAAATAATGTTTTATGAATAACAGTTCATGTAATGCCGCTATTTAACAACAAAGCCATGTTTCGTCTAAGTTGGGCAACAACATCCTCGGTAGTAACTGTCCACAATATGGCCAGTTCTTGAATCGCGAGCTTGGCTTGTGAAGGTAACAGTGGGGAATTGTCTACTTTCGCAAATGGACCATCAGTCTCGAGCAACACACGATCAGGAGGTAACCACGAAGCAACTTTCAGTCCCCGATTTGATTTCAACATAGCTGGTCCAACAGAAAAAAAACAGCCTTGTTCCGTTGCTTCTAAAACTTGCTTTTTGGTTCCTAAAAACCAATGAAGTATTGGTATTCCTGCAAACGGGTGGGCTTTTAAGCATTCGAGTACTTTTTCTGTAGCGTTAAGGCTGTGGATAGAAAGGATTTTGTCATTAAACTGTGCACACTTCTCAAGAATATGGTTTAAGACATAAAGTTGATCCGCGATGTACGGTATGTAACCCTTTGAACCATCGAGTCCTATCTCTCCTATATATCTAGTTTCACCTACTAATTCATCAAAGATGGCTAATTCATTCTTTCTCAGATGGGCAAGCTGTGGATGGAGTCCTAACGCAGTCTTACAACGGGTAATTCCTTCAGTGAGTTTAACTGTGCCTCGCCAAGCGGAAGGCACAGTAGTGACAGACAGCACATAATAATTGCATTTTCTCAAATCATTAAGTACCTCACTGTGATCTGGATACAAATCGACATGGCAATGCAAATCCATCATGAGAGGTTGACCGATTTCAAAAATTCTTCAACTTCGGCCAAACCTCTTTTCACCGTAGACTCCAGTTTTTCACGTATCTCTTTATTTTGTGGCAAGGGTCCAGACTGACGTAACCAAGCCATGTAGTTTGGATGTTGCTTTAATCTAAGTATTGCGGTTTGTACCGCGTGTACATCGTCTCTTTTTTCATATTCTTTAAGTATACTTTTAAGTCGAGGAACCGCATAAGAAGCATCCTTGTTAAAGCTTGCATGAAAGACTGAGGCTCGTCTTATTAAACAAGGAAGACAATAACCACATTGGATATGCTCTCTATGCCAATGACTGCAAGATACACTCAAAGGTATTGCTTCTTTTACAGCATCTTGATCGACACATTCAGCAAGCATCTCACCTTTGGTTTTAAACTGATATGGATTTACTATATGTATATTGAACCCAATTTCATTGAGTAATTCCTCAAGTTGAGAGAGGTAATTAGGATGAGTAGTACGGGTACTATGGCTACCAATACGCCTTCGAGTTAATGGCGGGTTGATCGATATGTATCCATTTTCGGGCACAATAATCTGGGAAATAGTATTGTCATTATTTGCGCTTCTAAGTGCAGTTATTCCCAATACTGCCATCGCCAAAAAATTAAAACTCCTTCCTCTCATACTGGTGTCATTAGCATAATTAGCCTGACTGGATAGTTGAGGGGCTATTGAGTAGGACAATTCACCAAATGGCTTTTTGAGTAATTTTTTAATTGCTTGTTGCTTCGCCCCATCAGCCCTGTACGCGTGACTTATGAGCATTGGTCGAATATCTGAGTTATTACTATTAAGGATATTGATCGCTCCAACTGCGCTGTCTAACCCTCCGGAAAAAAGACAGACCGCATTGAGTCCTTTGAGCGATTCAGCAGTAAGTTTGGACTGTTTGCTATTTATAGGCTTTGGCAGAGCAAAGTCAGATTTACTAAAAGATAACTTCCATTGATCTCCAGTTAAGAAACCTAACAGTGACTCAAGTCTTGTACCTACCGATTCCCACTTAGCTGGATCTAAGAGGGGTATGTGGAGATTCAAGATTCTAGACCAAGAATTTGGTGCATTGTCTCTTGGCTCAAATGTCTCCGCCGAAGTCACCGCAGTTGCGATTGTTACCAAATCAAACGCATTGGGGTCAATTTCAACTCCAAGCTTTCTAATTTTTGTGAGTAATTCTTTCGATGCATGGCTACATTTATACTTATTTAGTGGATAGCTATCAAAAATTTGTACCGGATGACATTCGTCAGAATATTCAGGTAGTTCATCGGGGTTGTGATGGAAGTAAAAATCAGTCATTGAATTTCTCCCAATAGCCTACAGTTTTTGATATTGCATCAATCTGAATTTTCTTAATATTGCTCTTGGTAATATCGCAGGGGTTGCCGTTTGTCGCTTTGTCCATTTCTTGTTGCGTTATCACTTTTATCAGCTCCCTCAATTCACTTTCCATTTTGTGATGTTTTGTCGCCAATTCCGCTTTAAACCAAGCTTCCCCCATTCCAGTGACAACATCCTGAAAAATCAGGTCAGTTAGATAGCAAGAAATTGCATCTTGAATCACCTCGTCAGTAAAACTTGCAGGGTCGAAGTCTTGTGTATCAGGAAGAGCTTCTTCCAATGCATAATTCAGTGCAATACGCACCGAATCTGAATCAGAATTATCTGGCGCAAGGTGAGAAGCAATGCGATCAATCGCCTGATCAGTAGAAAGGCCACGAAGGTCACTTAGAGAAAGAGTTTGCTCACCTACGGTAACTTTGCCACCGCGCATTATTCCTACCAAGCCCGAACCTGCGGTTATACCGCTGGCTAATCTTCGGCTTGTACCTTTTCCGCCACCAGACGATTTTTTAGCGTAGTTCTTTAGTGAACGCCTCAGATCTGAGGTTGAACCTCCCGTACCCGCATACTTGCCAAAGGCTTGTCTTGCACTCCTGAATCTACTTGGAGGCGGTTGAGCATGATCCGGTGGACCAATTAATTGTTGTACCTTATCGTTATCAAACTCTTGGCTATTATCTTTGTCATCGTTGTCTTGCTCTCCTCCGCCATCTCCGAGGTCTATTTCTCCATCGGCGTCAGAATCTGGACCGATTGATAGTCCATCTCCACCTTCAGCCCACGGTGGCACTAGGGGGTTTTTATCTTTTGGTCCTCTCGATGATGCTGATGTTCCCATTATTTAGCTCCTTCTAACTCTTCGATGATTGGAGTCATCCAACGTGCAGGCGGCAGTTGTTTCATAAAATCCAAAAATGTAGCCTTGCACCTAACGTCTTTTTCAGCGAGCAATCTCGCTCCATATATCCCATCTGGGCGCTTACTCCAATCGCCTATCGGTCTCAGTTTTTCAAGCAAAGCATCCATTGCTGGCACGTAATCATCAGGTGGAGTATCTTCAATCATATTACTGCTTGCTGGACTTATTCTTTGGCTTTGTTTCAACAATGCAATAACAAGCTTTTGGGCTGCGCCTGACATCACCGTTCCAAATGCCCCCATCGGCACATTTTCTTTGCTGAGATAAAGAGCGGGGGTTAAATCAACTTCAGAAAATTTAGGTGTTAGTCTTGACCATTGAGCCAAAAAGTTTTTCTCCGCCTTCCACTCTTCAGGTAGTTCGATCTCGTCGATGTCTGCTCCATCCGCTTCAAGTTCAGCCAAAATCTTCGGTTTTCCATCTTCGGAATCAATCATTTCGTAGAATTTATTAGTAGCTCTTGTTCCGAGGCAGCGCTCAAAGATTACAAGCTTGGTTATGGTTTTTTCATCTAACTGCATACCGCGTCGGAGAGCTGTTTTTCTTCGTATTCTGACTTGGTTAAGAAGACGTTTGACTATACGTGGGTTACCATTAATGTTGGATGATTCAGCTAGCAGCGGCGCAAGTTGCTGTGCAACAACGAACTTATTCCTCAGTTCAGGCACATCCTTAAGTTCTTTCCCTTCTAGCAAGTCATCAATTGCGACGGCATCCTCTTTCCAAGACATCTTGAGATTGAGTTCAAGTTGATGCCGAAGTGCCTCAAGTGGTTTTTCCGTAACACCATGATCTATTGCAACCAGCAACATTAGATAAGCCCTTATTTCTAAAGTGCCGGGGCGCGGAACATGTATAGGTATTTGAATTAGTTTGTCCAGATAGTCTGTTTGGTGCCTCTGCGAGGAGCCTTTGTGGTATTCACCTACAGCCAGTCGGATCATGTCTTCATCGGCTGCAATTACAAATGCCGTGTTGGGTAGAAATAAAAAAAGACGTATAGCTTCTAGCGTTGAAATGGCATTATAGGGTGAGCAACGGTCTAAATTGTCCACGTAGACAATCAAGGGCTTACCAAATCCAGCAAGTAGATCAGAGTACGCTTTTCTGAATTCCTTGATTTCTTTGGGCGGAGAGAAACCTTTTTTCTTTTTTAGAAGATCTTTGTTTTTCTTCGAAACCTCTCCCGCACCCTCAACTCCATTCTTAACATCTTCAAAATCAAACTCACCGTCATCTCCACCAGTAAACATTCCGAAAAACTTTTGGAATCCACCAAATGTAGGAACCCCTGCTGCGAGGCCTCCTGCATCCATTAAAAGCCCCATAAGTCTGATCTTGTTAACTCGGCCAGCAAAGTCTTTGGCTTTCGCGCTTAAACTTTTATCAGTCTCAGCTCGTTTGACGAGTGTTGCAGCGATTGTCTCTAGTAATGCCGCTTTGGCATCGTCGTAACCTTGAAACATCCATGCATCAAAACTTACTTGGATATAATCTTCCTCGTCATCTGCAAGAGCAGACTTTGTCAATTCCAGAATTGTTGATTTACCTGCGCCCCAATCACCAAACACGCCAACACTTATCGGCATTAGTTTTTTTTCTGTGATCAGGTCTTTGATTGATTCGGCAGTTTCATTGAAGTTTAGAAAGTCTATTTTTGATTCTTTATCAGACCACATTTCTATATCCCTATTTAGCACGTCTTCAGCGAAGCTGTTTGTAAAGTCCTTGTCATATAAACGATAAATTACATTTCTAGAAATGACAGCTTAAAAATAGCATTAGCTCTGGATAAACATATTTTTATATATTAATCATAAATTTACTCAACGATGATATATTTAACCTATGATGATTTCCATCAATTTAACGCAGCTTACGGTGCCATGAGCAACACATGAAAATAATTGTAAGTGGTTCAGGCACTCTTAACGCGCCGTCGACATTCTTCTGACATGCTCAACTCCCTGACTCAGGCACTCCCTGTTGCATTAGCATTAAAGTATTAGTTAACTTCAAATAGAGTCGCTCATAGACAAATACTCGTCTCAATAAAGTAAGCCCCCGCCTTTTAGGCCTCGTCCTCTCGGTTGAATAAAAGCAAGCAGCGATGTCTCCAAAAAACTAGGACTCCCCTTTGGTAAATACTTTCTGATGACCGTTAGTAAATAAGGTTTGTTCAACAAATAATGATGACCATCAGTAAACACATTGTGTTGACTTTACTGGTTATTATTGTAAGGCACGATTAGTTAAAACTTGAGTTAAGACCTCACGCCTAGTATCAAATGATTAAATTTTGTATGCCACTTCACTTGAAATACACTGTATAAATACACATATAAAGATTGGGCTAGGGGGAAAACACTTCTTCGTTCTTTAGCCTAAATTTTTAAACGTTAAGTATCTTAGAAGGATAGATATGAACCCAATTGACTTAGTAACGGGTATTTTGGCGAGCTACATCGCTAACAAACTTGATGTAATCAAACCTAATAATAACAGCGACGCGACCATCATTCCTGAAATCAAAGCAGATGATAAAAATGATAGCGCGGAAAAAGTTAGGATGTTTAGAACATTTGATGCCCGATACGGTATTCCCGAGGTAATTAGTCGTGAAGATGAACCTCTGGTATCAATCCTCATAGAACGCGAGCCTTCTACCGCCTACAACTTGCCCTGTGTCGTTATCGAATCCGAGAAAACACGTGAGTGGTTCGTTATGGCGAAAGGGAATATTGCATTACAGGGGGCAGGTGGTGGCCTATCCTTCGCAAAAGATTTCGTGTCTAAACTTCAAGAGAAGGGAGCTCATATTGGTATCTGGGTTTACGACAACGAGCTCGTAGATGCACTTGATGCTGGATTAGTCCTATGGCCAGAAATTAAAAATCAAGGTATTCCGCTTCGAAGCTATATCTCTGACCGAGGTAGCTGGGAGAGCATCGAGAGTGAAGCAGTCAAAATGCTCAATAAACGCTAATAATTACATAGCTTAGCTGAAGTAACTAATATCTGATATTGAGTTTCGGTATATAGATTTGGACTTCAACTGACAAACAAATACAAGCTAATTGTGAACATCGACTAACTCACTTGGGACGGTCTGTTGGAAACAAACAACAGACGGTCTCAAACATTTATGCATTTTGGCAATTAATTTTGGGTAATCATAAGGCCGCATAATGCTTCTGTACTTTTGTGATTCGTGTCAAAAGTGGGCCGAAGCGGCTAAAGTTAATTGACCCTTTGTTAGTTTTCACAAGTTGTGCAAAAGCTTCTTTACTCAAGTCTCTTTTTTCATCTCTTTTTGAAATTGTATTGAAACACTTACCTGTCTTTGAGTCTTTTAGAAGGCGAGTTTTAGCCATAAAAAAGTACTCTATATCGGTTTCCTTTCTCTTTGGTGAAATTGGAGTAAGAACGAGATAAAGGTTGTCACAAACATGAACAAATTCAGCGTCTCTAATGTTCTTGCTCGTAGACGGTAAAAGCGTGATGGATTTATCTTTGCTGAACCTATTGATAAGGTCCTTCGGTCCTTGATCGTTGTCTAACAGCAAGATCACTGGACTGGTTGGCTTCTCTTTTAAATATTTTTTACGTCGAGAACTGTAGTTTTCTGCGAAGGCTTTCAGATAATCACAACCTCCAAATAACTCTAATAAGAATCGCGTCCTTTCACTGTAATTCATAAATTGAACTAAAGGCTGGTACGGCTTTGTCTCAGCTAATGTGGGAAACCGTTTTGCTAAAGCTTGAATTGCAGATTTTAAGTAGGTGTTATCCGTCTTACCCTCAGTCAAAATCGTGGTCTTACTGTTGGAAATAAACAACTTATAGAACAAAAAGTCACTCAATGTCCGTTCGCGGTTGTTTAATAAATGACGTTTTGACTTCTTATCGCCATTTTTCTGCTCACTTCTTAGTGCTAAAAGTGGGTTTAAGGGTTGTTTTTGTCTCAAGCGGTTGTATCTATCTACCTGATCGACAAAGTTTAACTGACCTTCAAGTTCATTGATGTTACCTTCGACTTTCTTCCCATCAACAATTTTTGTAAAACTATCTGTTGTGAACAACGAATGGCACTGAGCACGAAGTGTGCGCCAGTACTCTTTCTTAACGCCTACTTTTTTGTTTGCAACTAATCCGGTGACCTCTTGTCGTGAGTCGCGGTATAAAATTCGTGTCTTTTGGGAATTAATTCTGAACCCAGCTCTATTTACTTCTGACGCGAGTCGTTTGCTTGGAATGTAACCGCCATCTTTTTCGTTCATTATTTGGCGTGGAAATGCAGCGCGTCTCGTAGAGAAAGTTATGTCATCTGCGTAGCGTGTATAAGTGCACGAATACTTGGCTGCGAGTGAAGCAAGCCTAATGTCCAAATGATGTGTGATTAAGTTGGCTATAACAGGTGAACAAGGACTGCCTTGCGGTAATTCATTGTTCAAGATTGCGATTTGGGCAATTAATGTTGCAGTACTTGGATGTAACTTGAAGTGATTATTTTTTATAAAAAAGCCCCTGACACGGCCAAAATTAAAACTAGGGAAAAAATCCTTAAGGTCAATGTTGAGTAGATGTTTTTTGTCGAGGTGCATGACAGCGTTTGTAAGGATTGATCGTTTTCTTTCAAATCCATGAGACAGTGCAGGTTGTTTTGACAGTGCGCTATTGCACTTTACTTTCAAAATATCAGCATGTTTGGCTTTCGGTTTAAGCGTTTCAGCGGATGGAAAGTAAACGGCATTTATCTCGTCTAGGCAATCAAGCAGCAAATCCGCTAGTGCTCGTTGGATACTTTTCAGCTTTTCATCAGGAGCATTTATAGTGCGCTTACCACCAGATTTTTTAGGTATCTTGAACTCGTGATAGCAGTGCTCGGGTCGTTTCTTATAAAGCGTGTATGTGAGAAGTGAGGGATGAATGCCCAACAGTCTGGCGAATTGGGGTTTTGTGTTGACTGCTTTTAACCTGTCTAACCGCGACATACTCTTATTATTCCTTGTCGAATTGGCTTATGGGCACTCCTACGCTCGGACATCAGGTACTTAAAGACGTCACAAGGAAATTTGAGGGCAATCCCCTCTAACAATTTTATCACTGGCCGCGAAGCGCGACCCAATATCTGCCCATAAGCCGATGAACAAAATAACGTTAAAAAAACTGCTTTTCAACCCATTGATATCTAATAAATTAACAATTTTCTTTATTAGAACCCGTTCTTTCACTCCTACTATAAATTCATGGGAGCCCACGCGTAATCGTCCCCTCGGCTGTTATGTTTCATTTGACTGACTTTTGATAGTACCAAGCTCTTTTTTTATTTTTGAAGCCGCATTTAACGGGAAGTTCTGTGAAAAAGCAAAAAGTGCAAATGCTAGGAGAAGCAAAGAAATACACATAAAAGAAAGAAATGTCAGCAATCCATTGTTCGCTACCGTAATCATGACTATAAACATTGATGCTGAAAGCGCTAGAAACAACCAGCCAACAAAAGCATTATAGTACTTTCCAATTTTTTCAGATTTTTTAGGCGGTCTGATTTTAATTTCATCACCATTTAAAGAGAGAAATGGTAATGCTCTTTTAATTGTTTTCCAGTTAACATCCGCTGAAGTGATATCATGCAGCTTTATCAAACGACGTCTTAACTTTCCTTCTGCGTAGATTTCTGTCGCAACCCTAAAATAATAAGAGTTCCGAAAATCAGCTATAACCTGCTTTGTCTCTGGATCTGCATTATCAAAGTCTTTTAAATAATTTTCAAAGCTGTCAATCTTTCGCTTTTGTATCTCTTCTTTAAGCCGGAATAGGTAAAGAACATCTTTATTGAATGCGAACCAAACCAGTATTCCAGCCAAGACAATCCAGCCAAATGGCGTCTGTAACGTCTTTTCTAAAGCCGTTAATAGTGCTGGAACACTCTCCAATGAAGAAGTGACGGACTTTATAATATTAACTTCGGCCAATAATTCTCTCCTTAAAGCATAACGCCGCGATTTGCGTCAAATATGGAGCAAAGCGTGATACTTGTCCAACAACAGCGCTTGTTAGCTTTGATTATGAAGCACGATGAACCTTGCACGTTCATATAGTTCATCGAAGGTTATAATTTCTGGATTTGATATATTTTTTCTTAGCAGCTCGAACGACCTAAGCTTATCTCTATTGACGCCATTCTCTGTTGAGAACTCAGCCATACTACCGATCACAAGATAGGATTTTGGCTGGTAATTATATATCTCCTCTCCGGTAGGATTGCCGGATTTATCGTCTAAGCTAATCTTACTTGAAAGGTTTTCAACGGCTGACGCTACTGTTCCCTGCACTTGAGATATCGCACCTGCCAGCTCCTTTGATGGAGCCCAGCATCCTGACCTGTAAGGTTTGGAATCAAGTAGCTCAGTCGCGTGAGTTTTGATTTCTACAAAACAGAGATTAGATATAATGCCTTTAGTCTTCATGAGAGCATCGACACGCTTACCATTCGTATTAACACTATGTCCCTGAACAACTTGTTCTAACTTCTTGTTATCTAGGCCGGATAGAAATATGTAGCCAAGACCATACCCGAAAACCCATGGGTTTTTCTCGAAGTACTTCTGCCAAAGCCCTTCATTAGTGGTTCTCTTTTTTTCTTTAAGGTCGTTAAAGAATATTGAATCATTTAGTAGCTTTTCATACACGTCAAGCTGCTTCTTTCGATACCCAACAGCGACGATGTCTTCAGTTGTAATCTCGGAACGAAGAACTTCGGTAAAGAGCTCTTGGTTCTCATGAAGAATACTTTTTGCTTGGCTATTCGATAGGACTAGTCTACTCAGCTCTTCGTCGGTAATATTTATCCGTGACGGACTATCGAGATTAATCGATTGGATATTTCGAATGAACTCAAGCAACTTACCAATTTCCTCTCCAACAAACGAAAAGCTTGCATTGTGAGGCTTGTCGGTAGCGACTGTGTAGCCTTGTATATTTAAAACGAAAATTCCTCGAGTATCTTCGAGAAACTTAGCGGCTATATACGATTTCGCGTTTTCTTTGTGGCGAAGAACAATTTCATCTTTGGTCTTGGCAAAAGCATATGAATCAGGCGAATCAATCACCTTCGAGGCGATGCGGACCGTTCTATCAGAATCGCCAAAAGCTTTAAGCCTTGGGCTTATGTATGTTTTTCCAGCTTTTGGATTCTGATAATCATCCATATGAAATATATTCCTCAAGTACCCGCAAAAGCTAACATCTTATTCCTAAGATTTCATAGTAGCATCCGTTTCAGCTGAAAAACTATATTTTCTATTTTTTTTGAAAAGAACTAAGTGAATGTAATCCGTAAGTTTTGGCCGTCTAAACACTAAAGTTTGAACAGCTGCCTGTCGGACATACGCAACAGCCAGACTTGATTAATTTATGTTGATGATATCTGGCGGACTGAGTGACTACTTGTTCAGCCTAGATGTGTTCACCTTATTAGACTTTAGCCCTGAGTTGCAGAGCTTTCTTATGTTGTTGGTTATATTCAATGCTGTAATGCACGAAAAGTCCTTAAATCAGATTGCAAACTAATCAACATCTTCTTGGCGCCAATGCTGACAAAAAGGTAAAACCCCCTTATTTTCCGCAACGTTGTTAGGTAAATTATATAAGTCTAGAAACAGCTGCTCTAAGTACTTTGCCTGCCTGTTACTGCACGGGAAAAATGAGAAATATACTAACAGCTCTTCGGAAAAGTCCTTTTGTGCCCAGTGTGATCGTAATCGCGCGTTAACTTTTCCCTTACCGACGTAAAGACCTTTCATATGGAATCGATTATGTTTTTCGCAGTAGTCCTCTTTTTGCCATAAGATATAAAGCCCTGACTCCTGCTGAAGCTCCCATAGAGATAAGTGGTGTTCGGTAACTGTTTTGTCGTTGAACCAGCCAATATTGGACTTAGTAATCTGCTCTAAACTAAAACCAAACTTCGTTTCTTCTGATATTACGGCATCGAATTGCTCACTAGCATCATTACAATCACAAGTACATGAACTAAAACAACTCAAAGTTCTTCCTCCCCTACTTCTTTATTTTTCTGGTTACCACTGTACAAAAGTCACAGCTTGAATTGGGCAATTTTCACATTCGATTAGTTAAATCGTCGTCATAGCAAGAGCTGCTGTTTCTGCAAATGTGACTATCGGTGTCTCTTCTTTATAGATCGGCACCAGTCGCATTGCACCTCATTCGACACCCAAGAAAGCGATTAAAAACACTCACGCTAATCTCACTAACTTATTAATCGATTCTTCCCGATCCCTTATCGCTTATATTTTATTCAAATAGACATTAACCTGCTGATTACTTTTCACTCTATCGCTCCTAAGCACAATAAACCATAAAAAAGATATATCACATAAAAAATTAAACAATAAAAACTTTACAAACAATTACTTAAACAAGAACCAAAAGAGATAAATGTCATATTTTGACAGTTTATCTTTATTTTGCACATTAAAGCCTGAAAATAATCACTTTATTTCTAGACAATCGATTCCAAAATGTTAGATCTAGATCCGGAAATTAGATCTAAACTGATCTTCGTGATCGATAATTTTGGAGCAAAACATGAAAGACATTTACCGTAAAGAGCATATGCGACGTATGCTTGGAAGATACAGCAAGTTCAACATCAGCGGACTTTTTAAAACACGAAAAGGAAAGTTTGGTGAAAATTGGCTTTTCTTTGAATCTTACCTTGAAAACGCCTTTTTTAATCAATATGAGTTCGACCCAAGTATTGTCACGATAGAAAGCCAGCCATTATCAATCTCTTACTATTTTGAAGGCAAAAAGCGCTTCTATACACCTGATATCGGTTTAGTACAGTGCTCTGATAACGGGCTACAAGAAAAGTTTAAGGAGGTAAAACACAGCTCTGCAATGAAAGACAAAACGACGCGTAATAAATACAAAAGAATTCGTCGCGTCTTTAAAAGACTGGGCTACGAATTTGAGGTCGTCACAGAAGAAAACCTCAAGTCGGAACAGGCTCTTAGAAACCTAGAAATCATCTACAAATCGGTGGGAAACATTACCAGTAATTCACCACTGATTGACGATGCGCTCTCATGTATACCAAGCTGCACGACCTTGGGGGAAGCCACGACGGCCCTCAAAGCGCTGCAAATCGATCCCTGTGTTCTTTACTACCTGCTTTACAAGCAGCTCTATCAATTTGACCTTAATCAGCCACTGCGCTCATGCACCCGACTGACCCGCAATATCCATTAACAATGTGAGGAAAACTGACTATGCAAGCCAACATGTTTAAAACTGACACCCCTTTTAGAGTGGGTGATGAATACTACATCATTCAAGCCGTACACCCCGGCAAGACTGATACAGAGCTGTTCTGTAAGCCGTACGACCAAGAAACAGGAAAGCCAAAAAATACACGAAATGCACCTATTTTTAGCGCTTCAGAACTTAAGCGGATGATTTTTAACGAGCAGGCCTGTTTTCTAGACCCCCGCTCTCATCGCCATACCTCCATGAGTTTGACGGACAAGCAACTTCAGCAACAACAGATGTGGCTTGATTTCAATTATTTCCATATTGAACGTTGTGGCGGGACCAGACTACAGGCCAATGATTTAGTAGACGAATCAATAGAATTATTCAATTGGAATTCTTATGGCTTCAGCCCCTACGGACGAAGCACCTGCCAAGCGAAAATATCAGCGTTTGTGCATTCTGAACAAGACCCTCGCTCTCTCGTTAATTGGGGTGGCGCGAGTGATAAGGGCCAGAGTCGACTGCCGGAGGCCGTAGAACTCGTCATTCTAGAATGTATTGTAGAAAAATACCTCGTTCGCAAAGACGAGAAAGAAAACTCAAAAAACAAAGTTGCTGATATTATTATTGCCCGCCTGAGAGAATTAAAGGCATGCGACCCAAGTAAATACAGCGTCGTTCCCTCGAAAGCCACTATCTACAACCGTTTTGACACTCTAGAGCCCCTCATGGCGGCCCAGAAACAGCTAAGTAAGCAAGAACAGAAGCGATTACGAAGAAAGCTAAAAGGCGAGCTTGTTGGCAATTATCCACTGGAGCGGGTAGAGATGGATGCTATTTATGTCGCCATTGGCTTGCTTGACGACGATGGCAAAACGTTTCTGGGGAGCGCCGTAGTTATGGTTGCTATCGACACTTTTACGCGAGCGGTAGTCGGCTACTCTTTAGACGTAGGCGAAAAAGCCAGCGAATCCGCAGATTTGGCAGTTGAATGCATTAAAAATGCGGTTTACGAAAAGGAGAATCCAAACTGGCCGATGTTTGGTCTTATGACCAAGATTATGCACGACGCGAGCACCTCTATCACCAGTAATTTATTTAAAAGAACCGCATTTGATTTGGGGGCGCATCCAGTAACAGTGCGCTCACATGAACCATGGGCAAAACCGTTTATTGAGCGTTTTTTCCTTACCTTGCGCATCGAGTTTTTGTCTGAACTTCCCGGCTATCTGGGCTCAAAAATCTTTAGAAGTACACGTCACCTTAATTCTGATGACACACTTAAGAATCACGCGACACTCACCGTTTCTGAATTTAGAGAAAAATTTGAAGAATTCATAACAGATTATTACCACGAGTCTGGGCACGCGGGTCTGAATTATCGCAGCCCAAATGATGTTTGGAATGAACAAATTGCAAATAAGTTTGTGCCTCCATTGCCAAATATCAGTAACGATATGGATAGTTACCGGGGTATACAGGTATCTGAGCGAACGCTCTATGAGCTGGGTTACGTCAAAATTGAAAATGAGATTTATCGAGACGACGCGCTCAAGAGTCTGTGGTTGAAAGGTGTTAGAAAGGTCACCGTTCAATATAGCAGAATTGGGGCCTCTTCTGTTGTTATCCCGGTCACCAAGGCCGCACATCAAAAAGCACTCGGCAAATCATTCATTATCGCCGAACGCCGTGATACCTCATATCAACCTTTAACGTCGCTTCGCTCCTCGTTAAATGCTGCTCGTGAGGGCGTAAACAGCCATCTCGAGAGGAAAGGTAAAGTGCGCTACACATTCGCTGGAGGTGTTAAAAACATATCTAAAAAATCTACAACCACAGAGGATACCACTAATTCCGATCAATCGACGAAGAGCAATCCTAGCACGTTTGATAATACACAAGTCATCGATACGGATGCCCTCGATGCTAAAGAGCAGCTAGATAAGGCAATTCAAGATTGGGCATCTCAAACCACAGAGAATGTGACTGAAACAGTGTCAAAATCCACCCACACTACTGTCTCCATTGAAGTAGGAGAAGAACTATGAGCAACATCAGTCCAATGCTCAATGCCATCAAAGAATTACCACATCGCACGGTAAGTACAGGCACCCTAGTCGATGACATTACGAACATTCTTAATGATGCGGAAGATACGATTATTACACAGTGGGGTGCTTGTGCTGTTATTTCTGGGGACTCAGGAACAGGCAAAACGGTGCTGCTTGAAAAAGTCGTAGAGCGGTTCAATGCAATGTATCAGTCTTCAGAAGTTCCAAACAAAGGAGTTTATGTTCGTTCGCCCTCGAACATGAAACCTTTGGATTTACTGCGTAAAATCCTTTCTGCTTTTGGCGAACCCGGCAGGATCCGAGGAACCGAAGATGAAATGCGTCACCGTATTTCACAGCAAATTAAAAATAAGAACATTAAACTGATTGTATTTGATGAATTCCAACAAGTGGTCGAAAAACTAGGTGAAAAATCGGTTAGACAACAAGCTGATTATCTTAAAGAATTACTCGATGACTACGATGTATTCATGGTATTTGCTGGAACACCGCGCGTGACTGAAATACTCGATGCCAACGAACAATTTAAGTCGCGCTGTAACCGCGTTATTCACAAATCGTTAATGTCGGTCAGTACGCCTGAAAGTTACTCGACACTGGCTAGCTACCTTACTACTCTACAGAGCGTTCATAAAATTGCTGGCACTGATTTGTCTCATGCTTCGATAGTGCTACCCATACAACATGCGACAAATGGAGATTTACGCGGCATAACACGCACTCTGGTGAAAGCATGCCAACATGCCCGCCGTGCCAACCGTGATAAGCTTATCAAAGATGACTTTCAGGCCAGTTGGGTGCCCTCATCAAGCGCAGGAAAGAAACAAGTCGTAAACCCCTTCCGCCGTCAGCTTAGCGTGTTGAAAAAAGATATGGGGGTGAACTATGAGCTCTAATCAAACCTCCTCGCAGACGACTCCTTGGGGCGTATGCGCGGCGATTGCGGATTTTTATGGCTTTACATCCCCGGCTCGATTGCTTTCCAGCCTAGGTATCATTACACCTAAAAAATGGTATGCGTTTTCGCAGGAAACCGTTGATTTATTGCTTTCAAATAAAACCATTGCTCTCGACATGGAGATTAGTGGGCTGCTCAAAGGTGTGCATTACGCCTCGGTGTATGACAAAAATGCCCATTCTCAGTCTTTGAAAGTGTGCAAATATTGTCTCAAAGAAGGGGGACTTCACCACTTTAATTGGCAAGCGGTGGAATCAACAATGTGCAATAAACATAGTACACCTCTGACGGTAAGCTGCTCCCATATGTACGCAAACAGGAGTTGGACTGACGCCATGAAATGCAATGCGTGTTGTACATCTATGCCACTGACAGCAGCGATGCCAAAGTACGAATATTATCTCGACAACCTTGGCAGCGATGCGGAAAAAATAGCGTTCACGTCCGCGTTAAAAGCGCTGGCAGAACGAATGGTCAGACCCTTCGACTTTATCACAACGTCTATCAGATGGAACAAGCTTGCCCCGTCACAAATCAGCACGCTATTGGAAGATGCGTTCTATCTTGGCGGAAGTACTAATTTATTTGACCTATGGCAAAATCTCGTTGTGAAACATCGCCGTGACGTGGCAGTGCTCGGACAGACTGCATTGAACATTGAGATGACATCTTTGCAATCGGTCATCAAACAATCTTGCTGGCCAAAACGTAATTTTGAAGACGATAAAGGTAGTCCGGAGACTTTATTAATGGATTATCATATGTCGCCCATCCCAAAAGAGGTGATTACCGAGCAATTACGTTATAAATATTGCCAACAACCTGAAGAGTTTAGCTTCCTGATATCTGGCGTAATGGCAGCTGAACTATTAGGGGTGTCCCCGAAGACAATTACTGAGCTTCTGAAATCAGGCACGCTAAAAGGGGTTCATGTTTGTCAGCAACCGGACAAGCAATTATTCGATATTAGAGAATTAAAGCAGTTACTATCGGGACGTAACATTGATGGCTCGCCCCAGAACAACGACTATATCAATGTAACTGATATCCCAAATGTCATTTACGAGCTCTATGACTTTACGCCTGAGACTCTGGTCAACAAAGCACTGACCGGTGATGTGAAATCGGTGGTTCGTGTCAACTCAACCGTTCACTACATTAACAGCCTTCAAGTTTCTTCGGAAAGTCTTAAAGCATTGCTGAAGAAAGCGTGGGATGACTTGCAAGATTGTCCAAAAGCAAAAGCCGCCAAGATATTGCGGACAAACATTCAAATTGTGAACGACTTAGTCAAGCAAGGCCTCTTGTGCGTAAAACCAAATAACCCTGAAGTGATAGACGCCGACTCGATTCGCAAGTTTGTTGATGAATACCTCTTAGTCAACCGGAAAGCCACATTTAGTCGGTCACGAAACATAGCGCAGAAGATTGCATCATGTTGCAATGTAAAACCCATACTTTCTGCATACATGAACCCAACCAAAACCGATTTTGTCGTTTTCAAAAAATCAGACTTGTCGCCCTGTTGCATGCAACATGTCCCGAAAAGATTCGCGCACTTTGCAACACCTCGGGTCGACTTGTCTAAAAACGTTCGATTATTGTTTAACAATTTTTCAGGAGATGGCAATGGGCACCGGTATAACTAAATACCTTATAGCGACGACTGCATGTCAAAAATCTCAGCAGTCGCTGTTGGATTGGATGACTACGCTGGGAGAAGTTGCATATGAAAGGTTTATGATGACCGAAAATAAAGCGACGGGCTACTTAACCATTGTATTCACATGGAGCACTGGCACAGAAGATGAAAAACAAGCCAGTGCATTTCAAAAGTACTTAAGCGGCGTCATTGAGCTTATAGAAGGGATGCAGCAGGCCGATGGAAAAAATCCAGTTTCGATGAATTTTTTATGCTGTGAAGAAAATCAACTAATAATGATGAATCCGTATCATCAAACTTCACCGGGATAAAATTGACAATTCAAAATATGATACTTAAAGCAACAGCCACTTTTCACTAATCAAATTTTGTTCAACTCGAACTTAAGATCGCCTATCTCCCGCTGAGACAATTCAGCAAAAATTGCTGAATTTTGTTGACCACCTCAAAAAAATCTACTTTGCATACAAGCCGCCATCGATATATATTGAAGGATAGCGACGCCTGTTCTCACATCCCGTGCGCGTAGTGCTGAGCTGGTTTTAAGTGATATATCTTCATTCCACTTCAGTTCTGGAGAAATGACTTCGTTCCAGTCTTTTTCTAGAAACTTTTGAAGAGGGCTATTAGAAACTCGCCATCAACTTTCCGTGAACACAAGAAGCCGCATTCCAGCTTTGGACTGGAAACGACATATTATTGATACGTGAAATCGGATTTATAAATTAGAAAAAGTAGTTCAGACTCCTTGATATGGCCAAACTACTTTAAAAGCGGTCATCTTATTTAGTGTTTAGATGAATGTGGGCGAGAATACTGTCGGCTATCCGATGAGACTGAAGGGTATCAATCTGGTGGCGTAACCCGCGCAGAACCTGATGTTTTGCCCCTGATATTGCTTTGGCTGTAGCGGCCCCGCCACTTGGGTGAACCATGCGATCCACATCACCATGTATCACTAACGTAGGGGCGGTGATCCTCTGAAGCGATGTGGTGCGGTCGCCGGACTTCATAATAGCCCCAATTTGTCTAAACATGGCTTTTGCATCACTTTTTGCGCCATTTCTTTGCCATGCTAGTCGCGCGTATTGATGCCACTGATTAATAGCATCTTCTGCCACACCATCGCCAATATGGGTCATCATAGCGTGATAGTTTTTAATGGCCTCGCTTTCATTCATCGGCGCTTTTGCTCTGGCCATTCGCCATAGTGTTGAATAAGAGGGCTGCCCTACCCGTCTATTACCTGTTGTAGAAAAAATCGAGGTTAAAGACTTAACATTTTTAGGATATTCGCTAGCCAGCGTTTGGGCTATCATTCCACCCATCGACATGCCTACGATATGCGCTTTTTCAACATTTAATGCTGACATGAGCTGCACGGTGTCCTCTGCCATTTTATCTAAACCATAAGCACCTTTGGGAGCTTTACCCCGCAACTGCTGCAATAAACTGGGGTGAGGAGTATTGCAGCGAACAGAGCGGCCTGCATCACGGTTATCAAAGCAAATTACGTGTAAACCACTTTCAACTAACCGCTCAATAAGAGCCTTGGGCCAATACACTAGTTGTAAACCTAGCCCAGCTATTAAAATTAAGGTGTCGTTATTGTCCGCTCCGTGCTCTGCGTAGCAAAATTTGTCGCCGTATTTAAGCGTTATATACTGTTCATTATGCTGCGCTAAGCTCATATTTATTCTCTTGAAATTTCGACAAAATTATCAGTCTTGCTCTTTTCTTTTTTCAAATTTCAGCGCAGGATCATCAACTCGACCTTTGCGAAAAATCTTCACATCTTCTGCATAATTGAACGACATCGACCAGGGAAAATGCATGCCTTGCCGGGGTAACTTATCTAATGAACGCTGAATATATCCTGCACCGAAGTTTAGCAGCGGCTGTGTCTCCATATCTGGTTCTGCCACAGGCGTACACTGAACGAAGCCGTGATGCTTCATGTGATTCAGTAACCGTGTAAAATGCTCGCACAAAAGCCCTATTTTTAATGTCCAAGAAGACGCTGTGTACCCCACTGCAATAGCAAAGTTAGGGACACCACTAAGCAACATGCCTTTGTACGTAACGCATGTTGGAAGGGATACGGGGTCGCCATCTATCTTGGGGATAAGCCCCCCTAACGGTAAAAGGTTCAGCCCTGTGGCGGTAACAATAATATCTGCATCTAAATGTTCGCCTGACTCAAGTTGAATACCCGTTTCGGTAAACGTATCGATAGTATCGGTAGCAACCGAGGCCTTCCCTTCAGAGATGGATTCGAACAAGTCTCCGCCTGGAACAGCGCAAAGTCTCTGCTCCCAAGGATTATAAGGCGGGTTGAAGTGCTTATCGACGGGATAACCCTCCGGCAGCATTTTAATGTTTAGGCTACGAATGATTTTTCGCGCTCGTTTCGGGAAGCGCTGACAAAATGCGTATACCCAGCGCTGTTTCGCAATGTTAAACCGTCTGGCTGCATTAAATGCGATATCGTCGTTAAACAACGCGCGTAAATACTTTGCGATAGGATCTTCTACAGGCACAGGCAATACGTAAGACGGCGTTCTTTGAAGCATCGTC
Source organism: Alteromonas sp. KUL150 (assembly GCF_009811475.1). Lineage (NCBI taxonomy): Bacteria > Pseudomonadati > Pseudomonadota > Gammaproteobacteria > Alteromonadales > Alteromonadaceae > Alteromonas > Alteromonas sp. KUL150. Next base: position 80,014 of record NZ_BLIJ01000065.1, on the reverse strand, counting down.
ACGTGTGAGGCTATTTTTGCAATTGCCGGCACCAGTGTTACCGCAGTTGCACCGCTTCCTATTACAACTACTCGTTTATTTTCGTACTCCAGATCTTCGGGCCAATGCTGAGGATGAACAATCTGACCTTTGAAACGGGATTGCCCTGAAAAATCTGGCGTGTAACCTTTGTCATAACGATAGTAACCTGACGCATTGAAGATCCATCTTGCAGCTACTTGTTCACTTTGCCCGCTTTGTTCTGACTCAAGCGTTACCAGCCAATACTGTTTGTCAGTTTGCCAATTTATATCAACCACACGGGTTAAAAAGCGTATGTGCTTTTTAATTCCGCTTTCTACTGCCGTCTCTTCTATATAAGCTTTTATTGAGCGACCATCTGCAATTGCTTTTTTCTCTTTCCACGGTTTGAAGTCGTAACCAAAGGTAAATAAATCGGAATCTGACCGTATTCCCGGGTACTTAAATAAATCCCAAGTGCCACCGAGATCGCCTCGTGCCTCAATAATCGAATAGGACAAGTCAGGACATTTCTTTTGTATGTGATAAGCACAGCCAATTCCGGAGATTCCCGCGCCAACAATCAATACATCTAAAAATGGCACTGTGTTTTGCATGCTTGTCTCTAATGGTCATCAAAAAAGATATGACGTTAATCTATGTTGCCGTTGTTCTTCCGTCAATGCTTGAACGCTTTCTTAAGGACTATGCCAAATTTATTTACCCTTGCTCCTTGATAGGTTGCATAGAAACATACGTTGACGTCGACTCTATGAACGGAAGAACAGAAACAGTTTCCGCTAATATCTTACGGTATTGATTCATGTTTCTAGTTCGTATTTTAAGGAGGTAATCGAATGTTCCCGCTATTAAATGACACTGCTCTATCTCAGGTATTTTGCTGACTGCTGTATTGAAAGCTGCAAGCGCTGACTCTTTTGTATCTGACATAGTGACTTCTGTGAACGCTACCATTTCCATATCCAGCTTTGCATGATTAACAATCGCTTTAAAACCTAATATGTATTCGTTTTCTATAAGTCGCTTTAGTCGATTCTGACACGGTGTTTTTGAAAGCCCTATCCGATCTGCTAATTCACTTACGGACATTCGGCCGTCAGAAGATAACTCCTTGATGATCTTTTTATCATAAGCATCCAAATTCACTAAAACACCCCATTTTACGAACCAAACACACTAAAAATAGCAATAAAAAAGCTAATAAACCACACTTAATCGATTAATTAAAGGAAATAAAACCACACCTCAAAGCGTAGAATCATGCTCAGACTTTAATCATTTTAACGAGACCTAACTGTATGCTTGACGTATGCAAACTACATTCGAGAACCGATATCAACAACGCAATTAGAGAAGATGAATCTGTTGTGATTAAGAAGCTCCTCGACCAGCTATCTCTGCCTATTGCCCATGAAGCGCTGACAAAAGAATATGCGCAAAAGCTTGTTCATCACCTTCGCGATGATGTGAAGCCAAGCTTAATGGAGACGTTCCTATCAAAGTATGGTCTTTCAACGGATGAAGGTATCGCTCTTATGTGTTTGGCTGAAGCATTACTGCGAGTGCCAGATGGTTTTACTGCCGAGGAATTAATCGAAGATAAGATAGCCTCTTCCGAATGGGATAAGCATCTAGGCCAGTCTAGTTCGTCTTTAGTTAACGCGGCAACATGGGGATTAATGCTAACTGGCAAAGTACTCAGCAAGAACGAGCAGAAACGCATAACTAAAAAAGTTAAGCCACTTGTTAAGCGCCTTGGTGCGCCTACTATTCGTGTTGCCGTAAAAATGGCAATGAAAGAGCTTGGGCATCAGTTTGTACTAGGCGAATCTATTTCATCAGCAGTGAAGCGCGGGCAAGCGAATGTTAAAGCTGGCTTTGGTTATTCTTATGATATGTTGGGTGAAGCTGCGTTGACGCAACACGACGCTGAGCGCTATTTTGCTGAATACAAAAAAGCGATTGAACACCTACTCACGCTGTCTAGAAGTGGCGACATACATCAAAACGCGGGCATATCAATAAAGCTTTCAGCCCTTCACCCCCGTTATGAATCTATAAACAAAGAACGGGTATTAGAAGAACTTACACCAAAGGTGCTGGAGCTCGCTCAACTTGCCAAATCTGGTAATTTAGGGCTAAACATAGACGCTGAAGAATCTGATCGACTTGATCTGTCGCTTGAGGTTATTCAAGACGTATTAAGTGATGTTAGCTTAGAAGGGTGGGACGGCTTCGGTGTTGTGGTTCAAGCCTATAATAAAGCAGCCCCACACGTTTTAGATTGGCTATTTGAACTTTCAACGCGATTGGCTCGCAAAATAACAGTAAGACTTGTTAAGGGTGCTTATTGGGATGCGGAGATAAAGAAAGCGCAAGTAAATGGTGTTAAAAACTTCCCGGTTTACACATCTAAAGCGGCAACCGACACATCATATTTATACTGTGCTAAAAAACTTTTAGATATGCGACATGTAATTTACCCACAGTTTGCAACACATAATGCATGTACTGTCGCCGCCATTTTACAAATGACAGATGATAACAATGGTTTTGAGTTTCAACGTCTTCATGGTATGGGAGAAAGTCTTTACCGCTACCTTGTATCAAAAGAGCGTATAAAATGCCGAATCTATGCACCAGTAGGTAAACACAGAGATCTGCTTGCATACCTAGTCCGTCGACTACTGGAAAATGGCGCAAATTCATCTTTCGTCAATCAAATTGTCGATAAATCGGTGCCAGTATCACAGGTTACACAATATCCGCTTACGCAAGTTCAAGTCCCCAAAACATCGGTTATTGCTATGCCTGAGGCCATTTTTGGTGAACATCGCAAAAACTCTAAAGGATTCGATCTCTTTCAGCCCATAGACCAAGATGCATTTAATGAATTGCGATACCACTTTTCGAATACGCAATGGCAGGCTACCCCACTGGTAAAGCATGACGTTTCTCACAAGCCATCATTTGAAGTCGTAAACCCTGCTAACCATAATGACGCTATTGGTTCAGTTGTCTTTGCAGATGAGTCTGACGTGCTTAGAGCCATCGATAGTGCCCGTATTTGGAAGGAACAAGGTGTACGCTCCAGGGGTGCAATTCTTAATCGAGCCGCGGACTTACTCGAACAAAACAGCGGAGAAATTTTTGCCATACTCTGTCGCGAGGCGGGAAAAAATGCGTTTGATGCGGTCGCTGAAATTCGCGAAGCAGTAGACTTCTTACGCTACTATGCGGCGGAAGCGATAAACCAAAAAGCATCGAAACCATGTGGTATTTTTGCTTGTGTTTCTCCATGGAACTTTCCGCTAGCGATCTTTATCGGCCAAGTTGCCGCCGCTCTGGCGAGTGGAAATGCTGTTGTAGCAAAACCCGCGGAAACGACAACGATTTCCGCTTGGTTTGCCTCAAAGCTACTATATAAAGCGGGCGTACCACGTGACGTATTTCAGCTGGTTCCAGGAGAAGGAGCTACGGTTGGAAATACGTTAACAGCTTCTCCGAAAATCGACGGTGTATGTTTCACAGGCTCAACGCTCACCGCGCAACGCATCAACCGCAATATGGCTGAACATTGCGCCCCTGACGCGCCGTTAATTGCCGAGACGGGCGGTCTTAATTGCATGATCGTAGACTCTACCGCGCTTTTAGAGCAAGCAGTAAAAGACGTGGTGCGCTCTGCGTTTCAATCTGCTGGCCAACGCTGCTCAGCGTTACGCATGCTCTATATTCAGGAAGATATTTACGCAAGCTTTATATCAATGCTGAGCGGTGCAATTAATGAATTAAAGGTCGCTGACCCGTGGCATATAGACACGGATATTGGGCCTGTAATTAACGAACAAGCGCTAAACACCATAAGTACTTATATAAACGATAACGCAGACAATATTGTTGTGTCATTTGAAGGTGAAGTGCCAAATCATGGTTACTTTATTCCACCTACTGTTATAGAAACATCGGGAATTGATGCACTTGAGACCGAGATTTTTGGCCCTGTCTTACATGTTGCAAAGTTTAAAGCAAAGCACATTGGTCAAATAGTAGAGCGTGTAAACGCAAGTGGTTACGGCTTAACGTTTGGCATTCATAGCAGAATCGATTCTCGCGTAGAAAAACTCGTATCAAGCCTAAACGTTGGCAATATCTACGTGAACCGTGATCAGGTTGGTGCCATCGTTGGCTCACAACCTTTCGGCGGAGAGAACCTCTCCGGTACAGGACCAAAAGCAGGTGGACCACATTACCTAAGTAAATTCATTAAGTCTGAATCTACCATGCTGAATTTGGCGTCTCACGACATTGATAAAGAAACACTAGCCTTTGACGTCGTCCAAAACAAGATTAACAGCCTCGGCCAAACTCACAATCGTCACATACTTAATGAAACCACTATGCCAGGACCTACAGGCGAATTGAATGTACTTAGAGAATTCGGTAAGGGCGTTATTTTGTGTCTTGGAGAACATTTCGATGAAGCGGTTCGTCAGTCTCAAGCGGTTAAACAAGCTGGGGCGATACCTCTCATTATCTGTAAAGGCGCAAAAGGGGCCAATGCTATCGATGGCACCCTTTCAGCAAACGATTTAACTAAATTGAGTGGCTTCTACGGGGTAGTTATCCACTGTGAAAAAAATCGATTAAGAGAAATAAGAATAGCATTGTCACTACGAGAAGGAGCAATACTATCACTCACAACCTCGCCAGAAGAGGTACAAAAATGCTGTACTTTTGAGCGACACGTCTGTATTAACACAACTGCAGCAGGAGGGAACGCATCGCTACTAGCGATTGCCTGCTAACCCAAAACTAAAACAATTAAGAAAATGATAAACAACAAGTAGAGGAAATAAAATGAACTATAACTTCAACAAAAGAAAGTTCTTACCGCTGTCGATTGCTATAGCGTTATCTTCGACAGCTTACCTTTCTGCACAGGCATACGCGCAAACCGAAGAGGCAGCAGATGACGCAGCTGACTATGAACAAATAGCCGTATTGGGTTCAAGGAGAGCGCAAGCACGCTCGGCGATGGAAACGCCAAGTCCAATCGACATTGTGGATTCTCAAGAATTAATGCGTCAGGGCAGCACTAATGCTATTGACGCATTAACAGCTGTTGTCCCCTCCTTAAACGCAAGCAGAGAACCCATATCTGACGCAGCAAGTATGGTGCGCCCAGTAAACCTTCGCTCACTTGCAGCAGACCAAACCCTTGTGTTAGTGAATGGTAAGCGTCGTCATCGCGGCGCCGTAGTAGGCGAATTTGTTTCTGGTGTTAACCGCGGAGCGCAAGGCGTAGACGTAACGCCATTGTTCGGTGCGGCACTAAAACGCGTAGAAATCTTGAGAGATGGTGCGGCTGCGCAATATGGTTCTGATGCAATCGCAGGCGTAATAAACTATGCACTTCAAGATGATCCTGAAACAAGAATGATTACCGCTCAATATGGTAAGTCATATTATAACGATGGTGAAACGTTTGAGGTTTCAGGTGCTTATGGGTTCCATTTGGGTGACGATGGTTTCTTGGTCGCATCATTTCAAGCAAAAGATTCAGGCCCAACTAGCCGAGGCGTTCAGGATGGTGAAGGGACCAATAGCGGCGCAACTGCGTTAGATGCTGCAGGTTTTCCTATTCAAAACCCGGTGGTTGTCTGGGGTGCCCCCGAAGTCTCTGACGATTACAAATTTTTTGTAAATAGCGGCTATGACATCAATGAATACGTGCAAGCTTATGGCTTTGCAAACTACGCGACTCGTGACGTCGATGGTAGCTTTTTCTACCGTAATCCAACTAACAGACAAGGCGTTTTCGCTAGCGGTTCAGACGCACTTTTTGCCGACTCTACCGGTGAAGGCTGTCCTACAGGACCTCTTCCAACGACCAGCTTTGACGATGCACAGAACTTTGTAAATGGTGCTGGCGATAACTGCTTTTCATTCTTTTCATGGTTCCCGGGTGGATTTACGCCTCGCTTTGGCGGAAATGTGGAAGATTACAGCATTGCTCTAGGGCTCAAGGGCGAGTTAGATAACGGCTTAACCTACGACGTGAGTGTTGTTAACGGCGAAAATAATTTGTCTTATGAAATTTACAATACCGTTAACGCATCATTAGGTTCTGCCTCTCCTACTGAGTTCTACTTAGGCGCGCAAATTGAGAATGAAACCGTTTTCAACGCAGATTTCTCAAAGGTTGTTGAAGTTGCTGCATTCGCATCAGATTTAAACGTCGCTTTCGGTCTTCAGTATCATGATGAATCGTTTGAAATAACTCCCGGAGACGAGGCTTCTTATACGGCGGGTGAATTCGTTTCACAAGGCTTTTCAGTAGGCTCTAACGGCTTCCAAGGCTTCAATCCAAGCATCTCTGGAGATTTTTCTAGAAATAGTTCAAGTGCATACGTAGATTTTGAAGCGGATGTTACCGATGACTTGCTACTTGGCCTCGCCATTAGATACGAAGACTACAGTGATTTTGGTACTACGACGAATGGAAAGTTAACCGCTCGTTATATGGTTAATGATGACTTCGCAATACGTGGGGCAGTAAGCACCGGATTCAGGGCCCCTAGTGTTGGACAGTCTAACTTACAAAGAGCAGCAACTAACTTTAATAATGGACAGTTAGAAGAGCTATTAGTCGTTTCGACTACAAGTCCATTTGCGGCTCTATTTGGTGGAGGTCAGTTAGGGCCTGAAGACGCTCGCAACGTGAGTTTAGGTTTTACCACATCTTTAGGTGACCTATCGTTGACCGTTGATTATTTCAATATAAAAATTGACGATCGAATTGCACAAGTTACTCGCGAACTTACACCAGAACAACGCGACCAGTTAGTCGCAGGTGGCGTAGCTGAGGCGGCTACTGTAAGCCAAATCTCTTTCTTTGTTAATGACTTCGATACAGAAACCTCAGGTGTAGATGTAGTTGCAAACTACCCTATCAACTGGGACAACTCATCTACAAAATTCACATTGGCATTGAATTACACCGATACCAAAGTAACGAATCGCGGTGAAACCGTATCAGATGCAAGGGCACGTGAAGTAGAAGACGCCTTGCCTGACTATCGCACAACATTTACGGTTGATCATAGCTTCGAACCATTTAACGCACTGATTCGCGTTAATTACTACGGTGAAGTTTATGAGTCACTCTTCAATGATGAAACGCTGCCGGTGGTCACACCCAGTATGTTTATTGTCGATGCTGAATTAGCCTACGACATCAATGAGAATATGTCTGTTGCAATAGGTGCCAAAAACCTGTTTGACGAGTTCCCTGACGAATGGGAAACCGCAGGTTTTACGGGTAGAGATGGCGGCTTCCTAGGTGCTATATATCCCCTTAACCACCCTGCTGGACTTGGTGGTGGTAGTTACTACTTAAGACTATCGGCAAACTTCTAATCATACCTATATAGCATAGGGGCTCGTTTCGAGAGCCCCTATTTAATCATACAAAAAAGAAGAGAAAACTATGCTAGATAGTGTTTATCTATCGTTGGCACTTTATTTCATTGTGCTATTAGGAATTGGTGCTTACGGATACTTTTCTACAAAAAATGACGTATCGGGCTTCATGCTTGGCGGACGTCAACTTGGCCCAGCGGTGACAGCATTGTCTGCTGGTGCATCTGACATGAGCGGGTGGATTTTAATGGGTCTTCCTGGACTCATATTTTTAGTCGGAATAAATGGTATATGGATGGCCATCGGATTGACCATAGGCGCCTATTTAAATTACAGGCTACTCGCCCCTAGGCTACGCGTGTATACAGAACAACTTGATGATGCCGTGACAATACCTGAATACTTAGAACGTCGATTTAACGATAACAGCCGCATAATCCGCGTACTGTGTGCCGCCGTCATCATTGTATTTTTCGCCATATACACCACATCCGGTTTAGTTGCAGGTGGCAAGCTGTTTGAATCTTCATTTGGTTTAAGCTACGAGACAGGAATCTACCTCACAGCGTTAGTTGTGGTTTCGTATAGCACATTCGGTGGCTTTACCGCGGTTAGTGTTACTGACTTCGTCCAAGGATGTATTATGTTGGTTGCATTAGTTTTAGTGCCTGTGGTGGCGGTTTTAGAAATAGGAGGTGTGAACACTACGATAACCCAGTTACAAAACTTGCAACCCTCCCTACTCTCCTTTCAAGATACTGCCCTTATTACTGTTGTTTCAGCCATGGCTTGGGGACTTGGCTATTTTGGTCAGCCACATATCATAGTGCGCTTTATGGCAATCCGTGGATTGAAAGACCTGGTTGCCGCTAGACGAATAGGCATGAGCTGGATGTTGACCGTCACACTAGGGACAATTGGTGTAGGGTTAACGGGCGCTGCTTTCGCCGCGGCAAATGGGCTTACCATAGCAGACTCTGAAACAATCTTTATCGTGATGTCTACCACGCTTTTTCACCCTTGGGTCACGGGCTTTTTACTGGCGGCGATCCTTTCTGCGATAATGAGTACTATCTCGTCTCAGCTATTAGTGTCATCGAGTTCGATAACAGAAGACGTTTACTACGCTTTCATTAGAAAAAAAGCGAGTCAAAAAGAACGAGTCATCGTTGCACGACTTTCGGTTGTTGGAGTAGCTTTCGTCGCACTTATTCTTGCACAAGATAGAAGTAACAGCGTGCTATCATTAGTAGGAAACGCATGGGCAGGCTTTGGGGCAGCATTTGGACCTTTGATCCTTATCAGCCTTTATTGGAATAAAATGACGAAAAACGGCGCCATTGCAGGTATTGTATGCGGAGGTCTAACGACTATCTTGTGGTCGAATATGAACGTTTCGCTAGGGTTTGGACTTAGCACTAGTGATGTTTACGAACTTATACCTGGCTTCTTAGTGAGTACACTCGCCATTTTATTAGTGAGCATGACGGAGAAGCATTCAGAACGCTTCGAGCAATGCCACCATAACGTTTTGAAAAAGCTTCAGAACTAATAGCAAAGGATACCCATCCCAATTACTCTTTGGGATGGGCCTTTACCACATTCTATATCGCCGGGTCGAATGACGCGTGTTCGCCATCTTTTTGTTTTGACTCGTTAAATTCGATACCCGTTTCAGCAAAATCCTCAGCGCTGATATTGTGTAAATTGTCTGTACACACTTCACCACCGAGCGACTGAATAACCTTGCACATCTCTTCCACTTTTGTGTCCATTTGGTGCATATGTTCTAGCATTATACCCATGGCATTTGCCACAGGGTCTGGATTATCAGGCGCAACCGCATAGGCATCAAAACCATATTTCTGCGCTATTTTGTCGCGCTGCGGATTTGTAGCCGCAGAGATTTCCTTTTGCTTGGAAATGATTATACGGCCAGGGATCCCTACCGCCGTCGCGCCGTCTGGAATGTCTTTTACCACAACAGAGTTAGAGCCTACTTTAGCATTTTCACCTATGGTGATGGGCCCTAGAACTTTAGCCCCCGCTCCCACCACCGAGCCATTTTTGAGTGTAGGGTGACGTTTACCTGCCTTCCAGCTAGTACCGCCAAGCGTAACGCCGTGATAAAGCGTAACGTCGTCACCAATCTCGGCGGTTTCGCCGATAACGACGCCCATACCATGGTCGATGAATACTCTGCGACCTAAGGTGGCGCCAGGGTGAATTTCAATGCCCGTCAGCCAGCGGCTAAATGTTGATAAGGTGCGCGCCAACCATTTCCATTCAGCTTTCCAGAGCTTGTGACTGATGCGATGCAGCCAGACTGCGTGAAGGCCAGGATAGTTAGTTAGCACTTCAAACGTGTTTCTAGCCGCGGGGTCACGATGAAAAACACCTTTGATGTCATCTTTAATACGGGCAAACATACGCGTTTACTTTTTCTCTTCTTTTGTTTCAGTAAAGTGGGATTCACCTGAGGCAGCATTGTTCACTGACTTATCGATAGACGCCAAAATACCGCGCAAGATATTTAGCTCTTGTGATTCAGGGCGAGCGCGGTTGAAAAGTCGGCGAAGCTTCGTCATCACAACGCCAGGATGACTTTTGCGAATGAACGATGTCTTTTCTAACGTCGACTCTAAATGCACGTAGAAACGCTCCAGATCTTCATTAAGCGGATACTCTTCCTCTACACTTGGATAGGTTTCACGATTCAAAAATGCCATACGAATTTCATAACACAGGGTTTGAACAGCAGCTGCCAAGTTCAGAGAGCTATATTCAGGGTTAGCCGGAATACACATATGGAAATGGCACTGCTGCAATTCTTCGTTCGTTAAACCACTGTTTTCGCGACCAAACACCAATGCAACTGGGTACTTTTCCACTTCTTGAACAAGCTTTTCACCACAATCCCTTGGACCGAGCATGGGCCATGAATGCGTGCGAGAACGAGCAGATGTTCCCACTACTAAACCACAATCCTTCACCGCTTCTTCCAATGTGCTAACAATTTTGGCATTTGCTAGTACATCCCCAGCGCCAGCCGCTAACGCACTTGCTTGGCCGTCGGGTTCATTTACCGGGTCTACCAGATACAAGCTGCTTAATCCCATGGTCTTCATGGCGCGCGCCGTCGAGCCAATGTTTCCAGTGTGAGATGTGTTAACTAAAATGATGCGAATATTTTCGAGCATGCCTGCAATACCTACGTACTTTCTTTAAAAGATGACACTCACTTACTTCGCATCACCTAACTAGCTTCAATTACGCAAGTTTAACACAGCGGCAGTATAGATGGCTATTCAGAGCTGTCTCCAGACTAACGAATTGGATGTATATGCTAGTCCCTTTTAAAGTTCTGTAACGCAGCCGCTTCTTGCTTTTCTGTATTCGTCATCTAATCCAGGCTTACTTTTTTGATTAACACATTCTGTTGTGGGATTTCATTTGCATCACACTGTGATTCTGGTAGACTCCGCCCGTTTTCGAAAACAACTAGCTATTTTTTAAACAGCTGGTTCGTTTCATTGGTCTTTTACAATTGGTGGTTTATCTATGCATCCTATGCTGAATATTGCGGTGCGCGCTGCGCGTGCGGCTGGAACAGTTATTGTTCGCGGTTTTGAAAAACATAACGAAGTAGCAACAGAGTCGAAAGGCTTAAACGACTTCGTGACACAAGTTGATAAAGAAGCAGAACAAGCGATTATCTATAAAATTCAGCAGTCATACCCAGAACACTGCTTCCTAGGTGAAGAGTCTGGTGAGGTTCATGGTAAAGAGACAGATTATCAGTGGATTATCGATCCATTAGATGGCACCACCAATTTCGTGAAAGGCATCCCTCATTTTGCCGTTTCAATTGCACTTCTTCACAAAGGCCGCTTAGATCAAGCGGTTGTATTCGACCCTATCCGCAGTGAACTATTCACCGCTAGCCGTGGACAAGGTGCGCAGCTTAATGGTTACCGTATTCGCGCTTCTAAGCCTCGTGATCTTTCAGAAACCATCATTGCTACCGGTCTTCCGTTCAAAAACAAGTCTGCATTCGGTGAATACGCACTTAGCCTAAACAAAATTTTCCATGAAGTAGGCGATATTCGCCGCGCAGGCAGCGCAGCGCTAGACCTTGCTTATGTAGCTGCTGGTCGTCACGACGGTTACTGGGAGCGCGGGATCAAATCTTGGGATATCGCTGCAGGTGAACTGATTGTTCGTGAAGCGGGCGGTTTGGTAACCGACTTTAAAGGTAACAATGACCCGCTATATAAAGGCGAAATTGTTGCTGGAAGTGCAAAAGTAGTTCAAGGTCTTGTTAAGCACCTAAAATAAATCGCTCGTAAGCACATAAACTGAGCCGATAAACCAAGCACAGTTAAACAGTAAAGGCGCTATGACACGAATGACGTGGCATAGCGCCTTTTTCTTTTTCTCACTTATTGGTTTCGTTATACCTGCGGTAACACACCGCGATTACGAACATTTTACCTCTCGCTGAGTGGCTAATGAGCTATGCGGACTCGTGTTTAACTTTAGGCCAAACAAAAATCTAAGTATTAAAAAGCGCTTGGCGACTTCGTATGTCAGTGCGCACCCCACACCGGTTATTAGCGTTATTAAAATAAATTCTCCGAGTGTCGACGATACACGGGAGCTCAAAAAGAATGCCGCCACCACAATTATCGTTTGATGCACCATATAGTAAGGCAATACGCCTTTGTTCAAATAGCTCACCACCTTACTCGGGTAAGACAAATATTTTCGACCGAACCCCAATATTGCTGCCAACCATGCCCAGTGATTAAGTACAACGATTACACCAACCAAAACACGAAACCCAGGCGACGACTCCATTAACTGCCCTGTAGGGCCTAGCAAGTCGTGCCGGTCTAAAATTATGACGCTGTAAAGTACTATCGCAATGGTTAAGCTTACGTAACGGGACCTCATAATTGCAGCATACAATGCGGGTCTAAGCACAATCACAATACCTACCAGCATCACAAAAAAGTACTTTGCATGACTATACCAATCATTAAGCAAGTCGTGCGACGTGGGATATGCTACTCGTAGTTCCAGCCATATGGCAGTCATGATCGTAACCACTAACACGCTAAACAGCGCCAAACTATCGAGTACTCTCAACGCCCTTACTTCCACAAATCTGATAAGCGGGAAAAACAGCAATATGAAAGCGCTATACACAAAAAGGTAAGGTAAAAACCAAAGGTGATTCCACGTCAGTAAGCCAATTACCGATTGTTTGTCGATAAACAAGTCAGTATTTGGATTAATGTAAGCAACGTAGAACTCGCTAAACGGCATGGCTAGTGCTCCGCTTACTGTCCACTCTACGTATACTTGGGGCGCGACGATAACAAACATACCGAAAACAAGAGGAATTAATATCCGCAACGCCCTCTTCCCCAGTAGTAAAAGTGATACACGCCAGCGAGAGGTCGTTTGGTCATAAGCGCGGCGCAGCACGACAGTAAATACCATGGCAGAGATCAAAAATAATAAAGACATACGCCATTGGTTGGTCAATATCATCACATCTTGCAGTAGTGGAAATTGCACGTCGCTTTTTATATGCCAGCCCCACTCTAAAACGTAATACATTCCGATGTGATAAAAAATGAGTACACCAAACGCGGTGACACGCAGTGCATCCAACTCGAAATAACGCTGAGTGACAGGACTCTCGACCACGGCCATCTCTCTCGCCTCCCCCTTTGAAGTTCTATTAACAAACGTTGCTTCCTGATCAACATATGCTTGCGTCAATGTCCTCACTCCTATTCAATAGTGCTTAACTAACGTGTTGCATCTAATGTGATAGACGTCCGACAGCAAACGCCTAAGTGACGAGATTAAGGGAAAAAGGGTTAAGCGGTGAATAACTGGGATGAAAAATGGAGTCAGTTTCTTAGGGATTCTGAATCAAAACATAAATACGCTGCATTTGTTTTGCTTACAGCCTATTTGTTTATTAACAATTCAATCAATGCTGCGTCTAGTTGGACTGAATTTTCTCGAAGCGACAATAACAGCGTAGCACTTTGGGAGCCGTACGTTTGGGAATACTCGAGTGCTTTGAGCACCGCTTTACTCGTCATCCCACTAATTATCGCTATACGTACACTCGATCAGAAAGTAAAAGTGGGAGCGACATGGCTTGGGTGGCATTTTGCCTTCGCCAGTTTATTTTCGGTAGCCCATGTATTATTAATGGTAGCGTTTCGAAAGCTTGTTTATTTATTCTCTGAACGCAATTATGACTTTGGGATATGGCTCAATGAGTTCATCTACGAATATCGAAAGGATGTATGGGGCTATATTACTCTGATTACTTTTTACTATATTGCACGGTTTGGCTATCAACGCTTAATTGGTGAAGCATCACCTATTACACGCGACACATCACAGATAACGAATGACAACGTGGCCAGCACCTTACCTGACTATTTATTGGTGAAAAAGCTCAATAAGGAGTTTTTGGTTCAAGTCACTGACATACAGCGAGTAGAAGCCTCAGGAAACTACATTAACCTTCATACTCACGTGGGCGTTTACCCTTTGCGTTATACCCTTGGCCGGTTTTGTGAAGAAGGAGCGCATCAAGGCTTTATGCGAGTGCACCGGTCGCACGCAGTGCGAATACCTGCCATTGTGTCTATAAGTTATGAAGAAACAGGGGATGGAACAATAATGCTCAATAACGGTCAATCAGTAGCGCTTTCAAGGCGATATAAAGATGATCTGAAACAAGCATTAGCCCCCAATCAATAGTAAATTCCACTTTTGTTAAAGCATAAAAAAACCGCATCATAGATACGGTTTTTTGTACGTTTCAAGCGTGTAAAACTAAGGCATAGGATCTAAGTCAGCGCCTTCTTTCTCTACCTGTGGTGGCATTAGGTCTTCTTTACTAATACCCAATGCAAGTGCCACTGAACTTGCGATATACACCGATGAGTAAGTACCTACCACTACACCGAATAGCAACGCAGTGGCGAAACCATGAATAAGTGCACCACCTTTATAGAACAAGGCAACCAATACTAACACCGTCGTTAGTGACGTGATGATAGTACGGTTAAGGGTTTGCGTTAGTGAGATGTTGATAATCTCAACTGGCTCACCTTTACGAATTTTGCGGAAATTCTCACGAATACGGTCACACACAACGATGGTATCGTTAAGTGAATAACCAATTACTGCAAGCACCGCAGCCAGTACCGTAAGGTCAAATTCAATTTGAAGTACTGAAAATAAACCCAGCGTAAGTATAACGTCGTGCGCTAGCGCCGATACTGACCCTAAAGCAAATCGCCATTCAAAACGCATCGCGACATAAACGAGGATACATAACAGTGCGACTAGCATTGCAAGGCCGCCCTGCTCTGTTAACTCTTCGCCTACGTTTGGACCTACGAATTCGATACGACGCATATCAACCGCAGTACCGTCAGCACGTAGTGCTGCAAGCACCTGCTCGCCAATAGTAACGGCTTTAACACCATCACGAGGAGCAATGCGGATAAGTACATCTTGGCTGCTGCCAAAATTCTGCACTATAGCATCTTCAAAGTTAGCTTCGTTAAGCTGTACGCGAATCGCTTCTAGATCAGCCGAATCTTCATAGCCCACTTCAATAAGCGTACCGCCAGTAAAATCTAGACCCCAATTAAGGCTGTTCACTCCAAGAGAAACAAATGAGCCAATAATGAGAAGTGTCGATAGCACCATCGCAGGAATGCGAAGGCGCATGAAATTAACGGTTTCGGATAATTTTAATAACTGCATTTTACGCTCCTTAAATCGCTAATTTCTCTACACGTTTGCCGCCCCATACTGCGTTAACAATAACGCGAGTAACCAAAATAGCGGTAAACATTGAAGTTGCGATACCAATCATTAGCGTAATAGAGAAGCCTTTAATTGGGCCGGTACCTACCGCGAACAGAATAAGACCAGCAATGAAAGTAGTGATATTCGCATCCAAGATGGTTGAGAATGCACTGTCATACCCGTGATGAATAGCTTGCTGTGGACTACGCCCGTCGCGAAGCTCTTCTCGGATACGCTCATAAATAAGCACGTTCGCATCTACCGCCATACCAACGGTTAAAACAATACCCGCCATACCCGGTAGTGTTAGCGTTGCGCCTGGAATCATCGACATAATGCCAACAATCATTACCAAGTTGGTAATAAGAGCAATGTTCGCCACAACGCCAAAAGCTTTGTAGTAAATCAACATGAAAACAAGCACTGCCGCTAAGCCATAAACAATGGCCTGCATACCTAACTCAATGTTTTCCTTACCTAAGCTTGGCCCTACAGTGCGTTCTTCAACAATTTGAATTGGCGCAATCAATGCACCCGCGCGAAGTAATAACGCAAGGTCCCGTGCTTCCTTCGGAGAATCAAGACCAGTAATTTGAAACTTACTGCCCAGCTGCGCACGAATAGTTGCAACAGAGATAACCTGCTCTTCTTTTTCAAAGATTAACTTGCCGTCTTTGTTTCTCTCACCCGTGGATTTGTATTCAATGAATACAGTCGCCATTGGCTTACCGATATTGCCTCGGGTCGAGCGAGACATCTTGTTACCGCCTTCAGAGTCCAGTGAAATATTCACGTTTGGAAGACCGTACTCATCTACCCCACTGTTTGCATCTATAATATGGCTACCAGTAAGCATAATGCGCTTTTCAAGTAGCTGAGGAATGCCTTGTTGGTCTTCGATAACCTGAGAACCAGGAGGTACACGACCATTCAATGCGTCGCGAATATCGTTTTTCTGATCAACCATGCGAAATTCTAGCGTCGCTGTTGCGTTTAGAATCTCTTTTGCACGAGCGGTATCTTGAATACCTGGTAGCTGAACCACAATGCGCTCTGCACCTTGCTTTTGAACAAGCGGCTCTGCCACACCAAGCTGGTTCACACGATTACGAATAATGGTGATGTTTTGCTTAACCGCGTTGTCGCGAATTTCCTGAAGCTTACTTTCAGCGAAAACAGCGCGAAGGGTTAGGTCATCGATTTGATTGAAGGTAAGATCACGGCTTTGATTGCGTAGAAAGAATTCAGCCTTATCAAGAGTCTCTTCATCACGAAAAGTAATGTCGATATGATCATCAACCTGCTTTACGCCGCGATAGCGAATACCTTCTTCACGCAGTGAGGTACGGAAACCACTCTCTGCATCTTCAAGCGACTTAGTGATAACTTCTGACATATCTACTTCCATTAGGAAGTGAACGCCACCACGAAGGTCAAGGCCAAGCTTCATTGGCGAACCACCTAGCCCTTCAAGCCACTCTGGTGTGTCTGGCGCTAGGTTCATGGCAACGTAGTAGTCATCGCCAAGCACTTTTTCAAGGGTTTCGCGAGCAACAAGCTGCGTATCTGAATCAGAAACACGAACTAAAATTTGCTCGTTTTCAAACTCAACGCGCTTAGGTGAGATATTCTTTTCGGCAAGGGCCGCTTTTACTTGCTCAACCGTAGCGTTTGTAACTACAGCATCACGACCTGCTGAGATTTGTACGGCGTGATCTTCGCCATAAATATTAGGAAGTGCATAGAGTGCACACATTGCAACAACAATGAGTACACTCAGTACCTTCCATATGGAGTTTTTGTTTAGCACTGGATAATCCTTTCGTGCCAAAACCGGGAAGCGTCCCGGCCCCGGCGGTTGTTACTTACAGTGACTTCATTGTGCCTTTTGGCAGCACAGCAGTTACTGAAGACTTCTGAACAACAATGTTGTTTGATTCATTTAGTGCAACTTCAATGAAGTCTTTTTCTTCTGACACTTTAGTGATTTTTCCTACCAAACCACCTTGTGTGAGCACTTCATCGCCTTTGCTAAGTGAAGATACTAGATTTTTATGCTCTTTTACGCGCTTCGCTTGTGGACGGTAAAGCAAGAAGTAAAAGATTAAACCAAATACAGCTAGCATGATGATCATTTCCATGCCGCCACCTTGCGGCGCACCAGCAGACTGTGCGTAAGCGTTAGAGATAAATAGGCTCATAAAATTCCCCAAATAATATCGTTGTTATAGTGCCGGAACCGGCAACCCTTTTTGTTCATAAAATTCTTGTACAAACTCATCAAGTGTACCTGCGTCAATCGCATCGCGAAGACCCTGCATTACACGCTGATAGTAGCGAAGGTTATGGATGGTGTTTAAGCGCGCACCCAAGATTTCGTTACACTTGTCCAAATGATGTAGATAAGAGCGAGAATAGTTTTTACAAGTGTAGCAATCACAATTCTCATCTAATGGTGAGGTATCGTTTCTGTGTTTCGCATTGCGAATCTTCACTACGCCTTCCGTCACGAACAGGTGACCGTTACGGGCGTTACGTGTTGGCATTACGCAGTCGAACATATCGATACCGCGACGCACAGACTCAACCAAATCTTCAGGTTTACCTACGCCCATTAAGTAGCGCGGCTTATCTTCAGGAATTTTTGGTGCAGTGTGGTCGATAATGCGGATCATATCTTCTTTCGGCTCGCCTACTGAAAGACCGCCAATGGCATAACCGTCAAAACCAATCGCTTCAAGACCAGCAAGTGAGACATCTCGCAGTCCTTCATACATACCGCCCTGAATGATACCAAACAGTGCCGCTGGGTTATCGCCGTGGGCTTCCTTACTACGTTTAGCCCAGCGAAGCGACATTTCCATCGAGATACGCGCTTCTTGCTCAGTAGCAGGATACGGTGTGCATTCGTCAAAAATCATCACGATGTCCGAGCCTAAATCACGCTGAACTTCCATCGATTTTTCAGGCGTAAGCAAAATCTTTTCGCCATTAATTGGAGAGCGGAACGTTACGCCTTCTTCGGTAATTTTACGCAAGTCACCCAAGCTAAATACCTGGAAGCCGCCTGAATCAGTAAGAATCGGCTTGTCCCAATTCATAAAATCGTGCAGATCGCCGTGCTGGCGAATGATGCCGGTACCAGGGCGTAGCATTAGGTGAAAGGTATTTCCAAGACAGATGTGTGCACCGCTGTCTTTTAATTCTTCTGGGGTCATCCCCTTAACCGTACCGTAAGTGCCTACGGGCATAAACGCTGGAGTTTCAACAACACCGCGTTCAAACACCAAACGACCGCGTCTGGCTCGGCCTTCGGTTTTTAACAACTCAAATTGCATGTGAAAGCATTCCCACTTTGATGCGCGTTTGCGCTGGGTATAAAAATAAATTGGCGGAGATTATACCAGTAATTTGGCTGAGATCATGCCCCGTATCTATGTTTATCTGTAACTAAACTAGTACGAGGCAATTAAACGCCTATTTTTTTAAGCGCGCTCAATAAACATTGAATCACCATAGCTAAAGAATCGATACTCTTTTTCTATGGCTTCTTGATAGGCTTTCATCACATTGTCTTTACCTGCAAACGCGCTAATCAGCATCATTAGGGTGGACTCTGGTAGGTGAAAGTTAGTGAACATGGCGTCCACCACGTTGAATTCAAAACCGGGATAGATAAAAATTTCAGTGTCTTCGTTAAATGGCGCGATAACGTCTTTATGTTTGCGATCAACGCACGCTTTAGCGGCTGATTCTAGGGAACGCACTGATGTAGTACCTACTGCAATGACTCGTTTGCCGTTGGCTTTTGTTTCAAGCACTGCATCTACTACATCTTGCGGTACTTCCGCGAACTCTGCATGCATCTTATGCTCTTGGATGTTATCAACACGCACTGGCTGAAACGTCCCTGCACCAACGTGCAAAGTCACAAACGCCAAATTCACACCTTTCTCTTTCAACGCAGCTAGAATAGCTTCATCAAAATGAAGACCGGCCGTGGGGGCAGCCACTGCACCTGGCTTTTCATTGTAAACCGTTTGATAACGCTCTTTGTCTGAGTTTTCATCGGGGCGGTCGATATAAGGTGGGAGTGGCATGTGGCCATGAGCTTCTAACAGCGACAGTACAGTCTCATCGTGATCAAATTGCAGAATAAATAATGCATCGTCCCTACCGGTGACCGTTACATTCACCTTCTCTTCTAAAATAAGTTTTGAACCCGGTTTGGGCGCTTTACTGGCACGCACATGGGCAAGCGCAGTGTGGTCAGACGTAATACGCTCTATGAGCACCTCTACTTGGCCACCCGTTTCTTTCTTACCCAGCAGGCGCGCTGGGATCACGCGTGTATTGTTAAAAACTAGCAAATCGCCAGGCTCTACAAATTTCAGCATGTCAGCAAACATAGTGTGTTCTACGCTGCCGCTTTTACCGTTTAGGTGTAATAAGCGACTAGCTGTACGCTGTTGAGTGGGATATTTGGCGATAAGTTTTTCGGGTAGCTCAAAGCTAAAATCTGATAGTTTCATAGTTACAACAATATTAGGTGTTAATGTTAAGCCAAAGTGCAATTTTAAGTATCGTTAAGTTTATACTAAAGGCTAAAGAATTGGCTAAAGCTTACAGAAATGAAAGCAATACAAATCTTAAAGCTCATACTTTTCAGATAGCTACATAGGTTCGTATAATTTCAAATAACTAAGCATCAAAAGAGATACGCGCGACCATCATTCTTTGATAGCATCATTTTTCTTAAACGCTTAAGATAAACGCAGATAGTGATGATGTTCTCCCAATAACATTCCTTATTATTTGTACCCGGCATTTGCTGGGTATTTTTTTATCTGCAATGCCGATATATCATCCACGCTTTCATAATTTAAATCTGGTTATAAACCTGGCCCTGTGTCAACAAAATCTCTACTGCCCAACGATATCCTCTTATTTTACGCGTTTTAGCGCTCAAGGTCAGTTAAGATTTCTTCTAAAAGTGCTGCATCTAATGGACGCGCTTTCAACACATACAAAATTTGTAACAGTAAATCTGCGCCCATTATACCTTTGTTCACTTTGTTTCTAAGATTGTCTGCACTTTGCTCAACCCCAATTTCCTCAAGCCTTTGGCTTAATGCTTGATACTTTACGCCCCGAACCGACATTTCAGACTTCACTACTCTAGCCACCGTTTGTCGCCACGCATTTTTAGCTTTTATCGTCGTCAAGACGGCCTCCAAAACCACACATTTGTGATGTATATTTTACAAAAACACACTTTTTTACACTTAAAGCACGTATTTAATATTGACGATTATGGCATAATGCGTCTACACTGCAAGTCAAGATATTGGCGAGAGTGAAAATAGTCGGTACAGTACAGCGGGTGTCAACACCTTTGATTGTCCTCTTTAACAAGTAAAGAAGCACAATGGGTTAGCGCCACACACGACATTCATTTTCAAAATTATCGCTTCAATAATTAAAGGAGAAAGGTATGAGCTGGGAACTGGAGAGCATCGAGAGCTTCTTAAAAGAGCACGATGACTTTGTGGTAACACGTGAGGAGAACTGCCTGCTTATTGCTAATCAAGACGGCATTGATGCATGGCTTGCTATCAGCGGAGAGCAGATTTTAGTAGAAAGCCTCTTGTTTGCTGCTTCTGATGTGAAAGATAAACCTGCGTTAGACCATGAAATTCTGTCTACCCATATGGTATTTCCTCTTACCACAGTAGGCATTTCAAACATTGGTGGCGAAGAATACTACACCGCCTTTGGTGCACTAAGTGCCCAGTCGAAAGCCGAAAGTATTGTTATTGAAGTTGAAACCCTGTTTCAGAATGTTGCATCGTTCCTAGATGCTTACGAAACACACCTTAACTAAAATTTACTTCTTAAGGAGAAGCGAATGTCAGTGTGGAAAAAACTTATTACCGCAGTAAAAGGTGGTGCTACCGAAGCTGCTCAGTCTGTTGCAGATAGTCAGGCTATTCGAATTCTGGAGCAAGAAATCAGAGAAGCCAAAGAAGAATTGCGCAAGTCAGATCATGCACGTACGCAAATTTTGGCGAAGTGTAAGCTTTCTCAACAGAAAGTCGATAGCTTTAATTCGTCGATTGCAGAGTATGAAGAGCACGCTCGCAAGGCGATTGATAGCGATCGTCAGCTCGCGCTAGACTGCGCGCAGAAAGTGGCTGAACTGAAAGAAGAGCGCGAGCAAGAGCAAGCTTACCTTGACCAGTTTAAGCAGTCAGAAAAGCAACTTGCACATAATATTCAGCAGGCTAAAGCAAATTTGCGTCGACTTGAACAACAGGTTGATATGGTAAAGGCCACTGAAAGCGTTCAGAAAGCACAAGTTGCTGTGTCGTCACGTCACATGGGCGCGAATAGCAAAATGAAGACGGCGACAGAGTCATTGTCTCGCATTCAGGATAAGCAAAAGATGCGCAACGCTGAACTACAAGCCGCGGAAGAACTTGCTAGCGAAGAGTCGAGCAGCGATCTTGAAAAGCGCTTAGCCGAAGCGGGTATTAAAGGCAGTAAAACCTCAGCCGATGACGAGCTAGCGCGAATTCTTGGCAAGTAACTATGTGAAATGGGAGCTTTAACGCTCCCATTTTTAATTCTTGTTACAAAATCATACAGTTAAACTCACCTTATGGTGATAACCTAACCTAGACAAATCAAGCACTTCAAGGCAGAGTAAAGGCACGCATAACAAGGGCTGTTTCTTTTATGTCTCCATGGATAAAACTGCGAAAAATCATGCTGCAATATTTTGCAGAATCACGTTGGTACACCATAGTTGGTGCCACTGCTTTTTACGCAGTAACAAGTTACTGGCTGCTGTACGCTGCTAACGAAAACGATCTCATTGCCAATACCGACTTTGTCTACTGGCTAGCGGTAACCGCCTCAACGGTAGGCTATGGCGACTTGTCTCCTGTCACACCAGCCGGAAAATTAATTGTAGCGCTTTACGTCATACCGCTTGGTTTAAGTATCTTCGCCATGGTTATTGGTCGAATTGCAGCTTGGGTTTCATTAACGTGGAAGAAAGGATTGTTGGGTATGAATAGCTTAATGCTGAATAACCATATCTTGGTAATTGGATGGAATGAGCAGCGTACCATGTTGCTTCTCGATTTGATCCTTAAAGAGCGTGACGCCATGGCGGAGCGCCCAGACATTGTGTTGTGTGTAAAAGCCGATATTACTAACCCAATGCCAGGTGTTATTGAGTTCGTAAAAGTCGACTCGTTCAATAAAGACGAGGACATGGACCGCGCCTGTGTTGGCACTGCCCGAACCATTCTTATTGATAACCCTCAAGATGATGTCACTATGACCACCGCGCTTTACTGCACCAAACGTAACCCGGACGCCCATCAAGTTGCTTATTTTAATGATGATAGCTTGGTCAGCCTTCTGCAAGACCACTGCCCAAAAGTGGAGTGTACGCCCAGTGTTGCTATTGAAATGCTGGTCAAAGCAGCCTTCGATCCAGGCTCAAGTATGCTTCATCACGACTTATTGAGTATTGATGAGGGGCAAGCGCAATTTTCTGTCAAAATCCCGGAAAGTTGTTCAGCAATTTCCGTAGCCAAATTGTTTGTTAACTTGAAACGTAAACACGACGCCATATTTATCGGCTATGCGCCCAATGGTTTGGTGAAAGAAATGGTCGTAAACCCATCATTAGATGCTACGTTGAATCCGGGCGACACGTTATTTTATATTGCCGAGCGCCGAATTAATGCAATTAACTGGTCGTCTCTTGACGCTGACTAAGAGGCCGTAGATATGTTTAGTAAGCTATTTAAAAAAGCGGAACCCAAAAAGCCTAAAGCGCCTGAAATCATGGGGCTTTATCTTGGTGGTTCCTTTGAATTGGATAATTTAAAGCTCTCCCTTTTAGAGCCAGAATTAACCATAGAAGGCGCTGCACGCTCCCAGCTTATTCAAGCAGTTGGCGAAGCACCGCTAGATACTGGCGGTACCCTACTTCGATTTTATACCGATGACGACGGCTTCTTACAGGTCGTTACCGATGGCGGCTTATCAGAAAACCATGTTACTGATGTTAAGCTATGGCACTTTTACGAAACAAAAACCATTGGCAATACTGCCCAGTGGAACGATTGCTTGAAAAACGTCATTAGCCAGCCTACCTATGAGCTAGATGGCAAGGTGTTTACCCGTGTTTGGGGCGCAGTAGGTGACGAATCTCCCCCAGTAGCGGTAACCGAAACCACTTATGAAGAAGATGGTGATGTAAGTAAAACCGACCAGTTTATGATGCTTTACGAGCGGCCTATTGAAAATAATAGAGTAGAAACACTGCTTGTTGTAGGTGAAGAAAAACAAGTGGGTAATAATTTAGACAGATGTTTGGTGGTCTCTACAGGTTTCGATATAGAGCCTGCCGATATCACGATAAACGGTTAATTAAAAAGGAATAGTTATGGATACAATAATGCAGTCTTTGGCAGGCTTAGATAACTTTGCGCTTTACTTTGGCTTGTCGATTGTCTTTCTGTTTATCTTTAAACTCGTGTATGCGCTAGTTACCCCCCACGATGAATGGAAGCTGGTTAAAGAAGATAAGAACGTCGCTGCCGCTATCGGTTTCGGCGGTGCCATTATTGGTTTTGCCATCGCTTTAGGTAGCGCAGCTTCAAACTCCGTTGCCGTGGTAGATTTTGCTATTTGGGCGCTGGTCGCTGTTGTTGCGCAATCTCTCGCCTTCGCCATCTTACGCTTTAGCTTCATGCCAAAAATCGCAGAGCGCATCAACAACAATGAAGTTTCGGCAGGTGTGATGCTTGCCAGCATGTCTATTGCCGTTGGCTTATTAAATGCCGCTTGCATGACCTATTAAGGGGGCAGCGATGACTGATAAACAAAATACTCCGCTTAACCTTCATGAAAGTATGCAAGGTGAAAAGCCAGCACTAAAGCGTACCAAGCACATTGACCTTAGTCGCATGCGAAAAGGCTTTAGTGTTAAGCCCTTGGCGTTGGGTGTCGCCAGCGTTATTTTAAGCGGTTGTGGCGCAGAAAAAGAAGATGCCACTATTTACACTTCACTAGAAGACTGCAAACAAGACTACCCTGGCGCTGTAGAGCGCTGTGAAGCGGCTTACCAAACGGCGGTAGACGAGGCCATGCGCACCAGCCCGCGCTTTAGTTCTGAATATGACTGCGAACACGAATTCGGTCCTAATCAGTGCCAGCAAGTGAATAATGGTGGTGGTAGCTTCTTTATGCCATTTATGGCGGGCTATATGGTGAGTTCTTTGCTTTCACCAAGTCGTTATTACTCTCAACCTTTATACACGTCGTATTCGTATAACTCACCGTTTCGTTCACGCTGGATAACCGCAGACGGCTATGTCTTCGACGGTGATATACGAAAAAGAAATTACCGCGTAAATAAGGATGTTTATAAGCCTAAGCCCACAGTGAACCGCACGATGAAACGAGGCGGGTTTGGCAGCAGCGTGCGTGCTAAATCTTCTTGGGGCAGCAGCAGCCGTAAAGGCGGCTGGGGCGGATAACTATGTTTAGAATGCCATGCCAGCCTCGCAAAGGCTGGCAGCAACTGGCCAACGAGTTCGGTTTTCATTTTCATACCATGTATGGCGAACCCTACTGGGATGAGAGCGCCTACTACCAATTTACGCTAGCGCAAATCGAAAACGATATTGAAGATCCTACCGCCGAGCTACATCAAATGTGCTTGTCGGTTACCGAGGATGTGGTGAATAGTGAGGAATTACTCACTCGCTTTCGCATCCCAGAACAGCATTGGGACTTAGTACGCAATAGCTGGCGTGAGCGAGAACCAAGCTTATATTCACGTCTTGATCTCGTTTATAACGGCAAGGGGCCTGCAAAATTATTAGAGAACAACGCAGATACGCCCACCAGCTTGTATGAGTCAGGCTTTTGGCAGTGGCTGTGGCTATCGCAAAACGTAGACCGGGGAAAGCTGCCCTTGCACGCCGACCAATTTAACAGCTTGCAAGAGAAACTGGTGCACCGTTTTCGAGAAATAGCCCTTCATTACAATATCAATCAGATACACATGGCGTGTTGCAAAGATACCGTAGAAGATCGCGGAACCGTGCAGTACCTTCAAGATTGCGCAAAGGAGGCTGGCCTAAGCGCCGACTTTACTTTCATTGAAGATATTGGCTTGGCGGACACTGGCGTTTTCACTGACCTTCAGGATGCCCCCATCACAGATTGCTTTAAGCTTTATCCTTGGGAATTTATGCTGCGCGAAGAATTTGGCGACATATTAGAAGATGCTCAGGTTAATTGGATAGAGCCGCCATGGAAATCAGTAATTTCTAATAAGGCGCTTTTGCCTCAGCTCTGGAAAAAATTTGAGGGCCATCCCAACCTTCTCCCCTCTTATTTCTCAGATGAAATAAGCGCAAAGAGTCTGTCTGGAAAATGGATTAAAAAGCCACTTTTTTCCAGAGAAGGCGCCAATGTATCTATGATTGAGAGTGGCATTGAAAATGTGCTCAGCGAAGGCCCGTATGGTGAAGAAGGCTTTATTGTTCAAGCATTTGAACCTTTACCCGTTTTTGAAGGTAATCATACGCTTATAGGGAGTTGGTTGGTAGATGACATGCCAGCGGGTATTTCGGTAAGGGAAGATGCGTCTGCTATTACTCAAGATCTTTCTCGCTACCTTCCTCATATTATTCTGTAGTCTATTTTAGGGGCCCTTTTGATGAAGCCGCTTTCTTTTCAAATTCGCGTACTGCTAACGCTAGGAGCACTGTTAATTGTAATAGAAGCTGCCAACCTGCTTACCGGTAATGCACTCAACCAATTTGGTGTAGTGCCGCGCACGCTATCAACATTACCCTATATTTTTACAGCCCCTTTTCTTCACGGTACGCCAACCCATTTAATGGCAAACTTGGTTCCCTTATTATTATTTATGTGGCTAACCATGCAATGGGGAAAGCGCACCTTTATTATTGCCACGTTCAGCGCACTTATTATAGGTGGCTTGGGTGTGTGGCTATTTGGCAGAACGGCAACACATATCGGCGCAAGTGGTATGGTATATGGCTATTTCGGCTTCCTCGTATTGGCTGGCTTTCGTAGTAATAAAGTGCGGTATTTACTTATTTCACTCGTGGTTGCTGCGCTTTACGGCGGAATGCTAGTTGGCGTACTTCCCACATCGAAATTTATTTCCTTTGAATATCATTTATTTGGCTTTCTTGGTGGCTTATTTGCCGCATGGCACTGGGCACGCTAATTAGTTCACGTATAATTGGCCACAAGATAAGACGTTATTAGAAGATATGTCAGCAGTACAAGAACCGACTCAAAAAAACCAAGGCTTTTTCGGCAACCTAGCGTTTAACATTGTTATTCCCGTGGTTCTGATGAGCTATGCAAGTTCTGAAGATTATTTAGGCCCAGCGTGGAGCATTGTTGCTGCATTAAGCTTTCCAATTGGCTATGGGTTATGGGACTTAAAAGAATCTGGAAAGGTCAACGGCTTTTCTGTGCTAGGTATTATCAGCGTGCTGCTCACTGGCGGCTTCAGTTTACTTAAACTTCCTGCTGAATACATTGCGATTAAAGAAGCGGCGATACCGGGTCTTATCGGCATTGCGGTACTCATTACTCAATACACCAATAAGCCTTTGGTTAAGATCCTCATCCTAAACGACCAAATTATCAACTGGCCTCATCTTAACCAAGTACTAGATGCCAAAAACAAACAGAGCGAATTTAAAAAGAAAGTAGCGGTTAGCTCTTATATCGTTGCCAGCTCCTTTTTTCTTTCATCGGCGCTTAACTACATACTGGCTAAAATGATTTTGGTTAGTGAACCGGGCACGACCGCTTATACCGAAGAACTTGGTCGAATGACTGCGCTCAGCTATCCAGTGATTGTCATTCCGAGCATGATTTTGCTTATTGCTGCCCTTTGGTATTTGTTTGCGCAAATTAAAAAGATTACTGGCGAAGAACTCGACAATTTTATAAATCAGTAATGCGTTTACTACTAAGGGGCTCACCGCCCCTTTTTTGTTTCTCTAAAACAGCTACGCCTTTTAAGCCTAATACCTCCCCCATACGTATAGAGTTTACTGCTGAGTATTGTCGGCGCTTATAGACTATAAAAATACCTGCCTATGCTGATTATAAACAAGTTGAAAAAATCATTTTCTGCCTCAGAAAAGCCGCTGCTAAACAATCTTGAACTTACATTAAATAGCGCTGAATCAGTAAGCATTCAGGGCGCATCTGGCTGCGGAAAGTCAACGTTGCTATCGCTAATCGCTGGTTTCGACAGGCCAGATAGCGGTGACATACTCATCGACAACTTATCTATTACGAAACGTACAAATAACGCTCACGACATTGATGGGTTTCGCAAAAACAAACTGGGCATTGTTTTTCAAAGCTTTAACTTATTCGATTGCTTTAACGCATGGGACAATATTGCTTTCACAGCACGGCTTAAAGGAAATTACGATAAAGGCTATCAGCAAGCGCTTATGCAGCAGCTAGGTATTATAGCACTTTCCAAAAAGCCCCTTAGCCAGCTTTCTGGTGGTGAACAGCAGCGCTGTGCCATTGCCCGTGCCCTTGTGCATCGCCCTTCCCTTGTGCTAGCCGACGAGCCTACAGGTAACTTAGATGAAACCACCAGCGAGAGCGTAGCGGATCTGCTTTATCAAACCTGTAAGAATACTAATACCGCGTTAGTGGTAGTTACGCACAGTCGTGATGTGGCCAAACGAGCAGACCGAGTTATGAGACTGCATAAAGGTGTACTAGCAAACGCTGAGTCTGAAGACACGTTTGTTTAAACCGATATGTAGTCCATGACATTGCGAAGCCATCCAACACCAAAATAAAGCACCAAAACAGCAAGTAAAAGGAGAAACGGTTGCGTACCTTATTGCTCACTACCTTAGCTCTCTTTGCTATGGCGAAAAAGCGCTCGTGGGAGCCGTTGCTTATTATTTTTGCAATAGTGTTGGCAAATACAGGGTTAATTACCGTTCTATTGATAAACGAGGGCGCCACGCAGGGTGAGCTGCTGCAAAATAAGCAAAGCCTTTTAACCAATAGCCTTGTTACGCCAGCTGACAAGGCGGTAAATTTCACCAAAGAGCAGTATTCGTTATTGCGAAGAAGTGGTTTTACTCAGCTTATTGCATTTACTACACGAGATATCACGCTAACCTGTAGCAGCGAGAAAAACGAAGCTCAGGAAACCAAAAAGCATTCGACGATTACGCTGTTAGGTATAGATTCCCAGCCATTTCTGGGAAGCCGGATGCGAGGCTTTTCGGTGCCTGACATGTCTTTACTTCAAAACTCAATGTCCTCTTCGCAAGCTTCATTGAAAAGTAACGGACGGATATTTAGTCCAAAGCCATCGAATTCACAGCGCTCAGCCTCAGATACGTTTGATGTTTTTGCAGTAAATGGGCTTCTACATCCCGCCACAAGCGCGAAGCTTAATTGCCATAGCCACCATGTGCCGCCGCAAATAAAGTCAGCAGAAGGTAACGAAACACGACTTTTCTGGCCTGCGACTATAGCTGCCAGCACTACCAATCTGGTTCCCCAAGATACGCTGGTGATTCCAATTGACGATTTCTATAAAGCCGGTGTTAATTTAAACGATGGGCAATTTCCACTTGCCGGGTTAATTGCTTTAACTGCGCTCAAAACGCAAGACGTTAGAGATATAGAGGCGGTTCTTGGTACACCCGTCTCGGTGACGACTTCAGGTTCCACAAATGAAACAGGCTCTCTACCCGACAGCTTTCGTTTAAACCTGTGGGCGATGAGTGGACTTATGGGGGTAGTAGCGCTATTCATCGTGCTTAATGCGCTTAATTTAATGTACCGTACACGCTTACCTAACATCATTCGCTTTCGTCAGTTGGGTATTTCAAGCACAATATTAACGAGTGCTTTATTCACAGAACTCCTTTTGTATTGTCTGATGAGCATACCTATTGGAATGTTTATAGGCTTTCAGGCCGCGACTTTGCTCTCTCCGGTAATCAGCGGTACTTTTACGTCGCTGTTTAACGCGGTGTTTGTGAACCCCGATGTTAATTTGCTCTCGCTGTTTGGCCTGGCGCTATTCGTAACATTTCTCTCGCTAGCCCTGTTTGCACTCGTACCGGTATCAAAGCTTTCAAAGGCTTTGACCGTTAATCGAGTGAAGAAAACGAAAGGCGCTTCTCTTTTATTTGTTCTGACTTCAACACTGTTTACGCTCCTGTTGCTCTTCGCTGTAGAGCAGGTTGTCACCTCAACCGCTTCTGCACTTCTCTTCGTTGCACTGCTTCTGCTATCTAGCTGTGTGCTAGTACTATTATGGCTTCCAATTATCGCAAAAGCACTAACAGGCATTACGCCCAAAAAGTGGCCGGTGTTTTATTATGTTATTGCCAATATGCATTCATTATCGGGCAAAACCCGCCTTGCAGTATGTGCTTTTTTCATCGCCCTTACCGCCAATATTGGCATGAATACCATGACGGATAGTTTCAGAAACGCAACCGAGCAGTGGTTAACCCAAAGGCTTTACGCCCCCTTCTATTTATATACCAACCAGCCTCTTTCAAGGGTGAAGCTTTTACCCTCCATGACCACAACACCTCTTTTGAAAGTAGAAGGAAAAATCATAGGCGTCGCTGGAAACGGAGGGGGCGCAATAAGCAGGGTAGATGCGCCCACAAAGATATCTATAAGTAGCTACCCTGTTCACGACACCGGCAAAAAAGCACTAGTGTTAGATTCAGTACTTAAAACAGTTTCAAGCACTGTTTCGGGTTCAATGTCAGGCCCAATGTCAGGCCTAGTGCCGAATCCAGAAAAAAGCACGTCACCACAGAATGGACTAAAGGGAAACAAAGCGATTAATTCTGTGTGGCAAAAATTCATTAACGGCGAAGGTATTTTTATCAATCAACAGCTTGCCTACAAGCATGACATAGCGCTAGGTGATACGTTGGCTATTTCGAGTATCAAATTTCGTCAGTCAGAAACATCGGACAACGCTGCGCTAAATGATCAAATAGCACAGGCTGGTTCAGAGGTAGGTTCAACTATCTTTTCAACAATGCCTACGTGGAAAGTCCTCGGCATTTACCCTGATTATGGGAATCTGAACGGTCAAGTATTGGTACCCCTGCCCTTCTTTGCTACGCAGGATGATGTAGTTAAAAACGCATTGTACTCTGGCGTAATGGCAATCTATCCAACGGTTAAAACCGATAGACCTGAAGCCAAGTTCACTGGAAAGAATAAAGAGAGGGGCGGTGGTTATGGCGGTGATATTAGCGACGGATCATCGACGCCTCTTAATTCAAACGACGCTAAGTTTAAAGCTGAAGTAGAAAAAATGCTGGATGCACAGCCCCAAATGCAAGGTAAATACACCTTGTATGCCAAGCAAAATTTACTAGATATCTCTATGCAAACCTTTGATAGGACTTTTGTATTGACCGATGGCCTAAATATTACAACGCTTTTAGTTGCAGGCATTGCTTTTGCAGTTTCACTGACGGTATTAACCCTGGGCAGCGCGGCGCAGCTATCGGTACTTAGAGCCCTTGGAGTAAGCCAAATCAAGGTGAAATTTGCACTCTTTATGCAGTACATGTTGCTGTGCTTTATGTCTGCACTTCTTGCCGTACCTTTTGGTATTTATCTGGCGTATGTATTTATCAACTTAGTAAACAGATACGCGTTTAACTGGACATACCCGCTCGCCATTAACGCACAAGTCATTGTATCTAGCGTGGGCTTGTCTCTGCTTATCGTATCGCTGGTACTGCTGCTTCCTTTGGGCAAGTTAAAGCCAAAAATCGACTTAAGGCAGGAGGTTCAGCTATGACGCTAAATCATGCTAAAAAGCTGTCATTACAACTGTTAAACCACTATCTAAAGCAATGGAAAAAGTTATTCGTAAGCCTGTTAGATAAAGAGGAAAAACAGATAAAATCTTCAGCACTGCTTGGAATTATCGCTGCGTGCTGTTTATTAACGGCTTGCAGCGAGCCCGCCGATGAAACGATGAAAAATGAAACCGGTGGTAAAAATACCTCCTACACAGAAGCTAGTCTCAATACAGCGGATAACACTGTAAAGAAACCGGACAGTATAAATAATGAAGTGAATAACACACCCAACCGCTTCTTTGGAGACATGGAAACTAGCGCTCGGTTTACCTCTGTAGAGCGCAACAAGCCCTTACGGTTGCCTTCTGATCACAAAAGCCATCCTGATTTTCAGCTTGAATGGTGGTATTTAACTTTCGTATTGGAAAGCGAAACTGGCGATGAAATCGGCCTTCAATACACTCTCTTTCGCTTTAATACCAGTGACGATGCTCATATCGATGCCACAAGTAGTAGCTGGTCAAACGGGCAGCAGTGGATGGGACATGCATCACTTTATACCGCAAACGCTCATTACTTCGAAGAACGCTTCGCTTCTGGCGGCGTAGGCAACGCTTATGTTCGCTCACAACCGTTCAGCGCAGCCATAGACGATTGGGTATGGGAAAGCTCAACAAAAGATATAGATGACAACAACAAACGCGAAAGCATGTTTCCGTCCACACTGTCTTTTGCATTTGGGCAAACTAAGCAAGTAATGTCTGACCTACCTGAAAAAGAAAACCAACAGGCATCATCACCTGCTGCATTAACCAGTGCTCACAAGCTCAACGATAATGCCGTAGCTGTATCGCTGAACCTCACCACTTCAGGCCCTTTTATTAAGCATGGTGAAAAAGGCTACAGCAAAAAGACCGAGGACGGGCGTCTGCGCTCGTACTATTACAGTCAGCCTTTTATTCAGGCAGAGGGCGCTATTAACGTTGACGGTAAAGCGATAAAGGTAAAAGGAAACGGTTGGTTCGACCATGAGTGGACAAGCCATCTAGCCAATAATCAAGCCATGGGATGGGATTGGTTTTCGCTTCATTTAAACGATGGCAGTAAGTTGATGGCTTTTCGCATGCACGCCGCTAACCAGAGCGAGAAAGTACGTAAGGATAACGACAAGCATGGCGAAAACCTCGTAAACGAGGTTTACATAACCGCCAGCTACATCACTGAGAATGGAAATAAAGAGACTCTGAGCCAGAATGACATTTTTATCTCCCCGTTAAAATATGCAACGATACAACGTGAGAATAGCCGCCATGTTGTTCCCTCTCATTGGCAAATAAAGATCCCTTCAAAGGATATCGACGTGACTATCTCTGCGTTTAAGAAAGATCAGTGGAATGACAGTGTTTTCCCCTACTACGAAGGGCGAGTTCAGGTAAAGGGAAGCCACTCAGGAAGCGGCTTTATGGAGTTGACAGGCTATTAATAGATAGACCAGTTTATGCGTTCGCTAAGCGAGGTTAGTGCGGCAACGCCTAGCTGGGAGTTACCTACGCTGTTAAGCGCTGGTGAAAATACGCAAATTGAGAAACGGCCAGGTACAACGGCAACAATGCCACCGCCTACCCCGCTTTTACCTGGCAGCCCCACTTTGAATGCGAAACTACCTGCTTCGTCGTACATACCGCTGGTTGCTAACAGGGCGTTCACCTGTTTAGTTTGATAAGGCGTAAGCACTTGTTCGTTGGCGCAAGTAGAAAAACCTGCGTTAGCGAGAAAACTGGTAGAGCGCGCCAAATCTTCACAGCTCATTTCCAGTGCGCAGTTATGGAAGTAGTTTCTAAGCACATCCTCCACCTCATTTTCAAAGTTACCGTAGGCTTTCATCAAATAAGCCATTGCCGCGTTGCGAGAGCGATGCTCAAATTCAGATTCTGCTACTACTTTATTAACAACAATCTCACCGTTACAACTTAAGCGTCTTACAAAGTCTCGCATGGCAATGAAGGGGGAAGCAAAACGAGACTGCACCATATCGCTAACCACCAGCGCTCCGGCGTTGATAAAAGGGTTTCGTGGAATACCATTTTCATATTCTAGCTGCACTAACGAGTTAAACGGCAGACCTGAGGGCTCGCATCCCACGCGATCCCACATGGTTTCTCCATAGTGATTAATAGCTAACACTAAGTTGAAAACCTTCGAGATACTTTGAATAGAAAAAGGCACGCTGGCATCGCCGATTGACGTAATTCGCCCCTGGGTGTCACAAATTGATATACCAAATTGTCGTGGGTTTACCGTCGCCAGAGCCGGAATGTAGTCAGCAACCTTTCCCATTCCCAACATAGGTTCAACTTCTTCAAAGATATCTTGAAGTAACGACAGCATTTCGTTTTCCATTCTCTGTTATAGCCTCATTTTTTGCTGATAAAAATAAAGCGCCTGTTATATAACGTCGGCGCTTTATTTATGACAAGATACTTCTTAAATCAAAGAAGCTATCGCATTAACTAGTTGCAGTGCCAGTCCTCTTTAAAATTACACTGGCCGTCATCATCTTCGTCAGACGTAAGCTCTATATTAGTAGATACTTTCTTCGATGGAGGCGCGATCTGTACCGGCTGCTTTTTATCAATAAAGCTGAAGATTTTCTTCGCAATATCCGTATTGTCTATTTGCCCCATGAACGATTGATACCCCGCACCGAAAGCAAATACTTCAACATCTACCCCAGTATGGCCGCCAGTGGTCCAGCCTGTGTTAGTTTTTGTATCTAAAAAGGTCTTCACAGCCATGAAGCGTGTCTTATCATCCTGGTTAGATACGCTATCAAGGGTAGCAAGCTCTTCTTCACTTAAAGAAAGACCTAGCTTTTTCGCAACAAACTCGCCAGGATTCTCTTCGTTCGCCATTTCAAGAGCAATAGTCATTACTGATGCAGACATTGACTTCAAATGCTCTGGGCTCCAGCGATAGTCGCCATTAGCACCAATCGTTAAACCGCCGGTACTGTGATCGGCAGTTAACACGACCAAGGTGTCGGGATTAGCTTTAACGTAATCCCGTAGATATTCCATGGTAAGCGCTAAGTCGTGCATTTCAGCCATAGCAGAAGCGATGTCATTTGAATGACCAGCCCAGTCTACCTGACTTGCCTCAACTAAAAGAAAGTATCCGTTATCGTTTTCTAAATGCTTGATGGCATTTTGCGTTAGGTACTCAAGGCGATTTTTACGCTTATCATCAAGCACTGCAGGCAGCGCTACAGGTGCAAATAAGCCCAATACGTTACTCCCTGCAGGTACTGATGCTAGGCGGTTGTATGAATCAGCATATTCGTAGCCCGCATCAATAAACTCGGCCAAGATGTCTCTGTCTTCACGTTCAAAGTATGAGGTTCCACCACCCAGCATTACATCAGCAACGAACTTTCCATCGGCGCGAACATCGAAAAAATCTTCAGCAATTTCGTTATAGTTCTTACGGCTTTCATTGTGAGCGATGTAAGAAGCAGGCGTCGCATGAACAATTTGAGAAGTCACCGCTAAACCAGTTCGCATACCCTTGCTTTTCGCGTGATACATCACTGAGTTTACAGGCTGCTTATTTACATCAACGCCAATTGCACCATTATATGACTTCACGCCAGTAGCCAATGCAGTAGCCGCTGCGGCTGAATCTGTTACATAGCCAGAAACTTGAGCAGGATAAGTCGATGCATTGCCAACTAAGATATCGTCGAACACAACGGGTTCTATCTTAGGTGTTGAAGGATCGTCAACAAAATTACGATATGCCGTTGTGTAGGCAGGCCCCATACCGTCTGCAACAACCATAATAATATTCTTCGGTACAGATTGTGGATAAAGACTATTTGGGCTGGCAGGCTGATTTGCAGATTCAGTGATACCGCAACCCGCTAAAACGGCGATTGACGCACAGCTTAAAACGGATGTGCGAACAAATTGTTTAATCATTTAAACTTCCCTGAGTAAGTTAAAAGTATCTAAAAGCCCTTTTAATCGGGTGCAGATACAAAAATCGGTGCTATCGCTACTATTCGCTAATGTGCACTTATGTTTGTTAAGCGATAGAAAATAGTAGTGTAATGCAGGCAGGCAAGATGCTCAAAGCTTTTGGATAAAAATGCTGCGCCACCAGATGACTAAAGGTTCATCTGGCAACGCTAGGAGGTCAAAATACGAAAGGGAAAAAAGGGCTACTTATTGTTGGTAGACTCAAGATATTCGCGCATGCGCTGCTGAGCAACGTCAAC
The DNA here is from genome assembly GCF_009811475.1 of Alteromonas sp. KUL150. Classification (NCBI taxonomy): domain Bacteria; kingdom Pseudomonadati; phylum Pseudomonadota; class Gammaproteobacteria; order Alteromonadales; family Alteromonadaceae; genus Alteromonas; species Alteromonas sp. KUL150. The sequence goes on along the minus strand of NZ_BLIJ01000065.1, from coordinate 44,512 downwards.
AAGCATATCTGGTTGGAATTTTGAAATAAATCGATTACATCCCACTTTTTCTACCATGGCGTCGTTAAAGCTGCCGCTTAGGGACGTATTAAGCGCAATAAACAAATCACTCATTCTTGGATCGCCGCGCACCTCTGATGTCAGCCTATATCCGTCCATCTCTGGCATTTCAGCGTCGGTAAACATGAGTAATATCTCGTCGGTAGGATTTTTGCCTTCATCAGCCCATTTCTTCAGCAATGAAAGCGCTTCAGCGCCGTTCTTACGCTCAATAATGGTAACACCAAGCTGTTCCAAGGTATCTTTGATTTGTTTTCTTGCGGTGCTGGAGTCATCCACTATAAGCACTTTCTTGCCCACAAAGTGGTTAACTATTTCTTTGTCCAGTACTTCCTCAGAGATAGATGTGTCGTAATCAATGATTTCAGCTAATACTTTTTCAACGTCAATTATCTCGACCAGCTCTTGTTTACCCTCAATATTCACCTGAGTTATGGCGGTTAAATAGTTTGACTTTCCGATTGCTGAAGGAGGCGGCTGAATAGAGCCCCAGGAGGTGTTAACAATGTTTTTAACGTTACCAATGATAAAACCCTGAATGCTTCTATTGTATTCAGTAATGATCACGTTCTTCGCCGTTTCTTCGGTAGACGTACCGCGCATTTTTATAGCTTGTCGTAAATCGATGATAGGAATTGAGCTACCGCGGTAGTTCATCACGCCTTTGAGATTATGGTGAGAGCCAGGCATGATGTTAAGTTTTGGAACATTAATGACTTCTTTAATTTTAAAGACATTCATGGCAAAAACGTGCCGTGTTCCAAGCTGGAACATCAAAAGCTCTAGTCTGTTTTCACCAACTAGCTTGGTTCTTTGATCAACTGACGACAGTACACTGCTACTCATAAAACCCACTTTTTATCTTAATATCAATTAGCTAGCCAAAATATTGCAGGCATGTTACCGCCGTATTTGCTCGCGGAAATTTACCCTGCCTTCTCACACAATACCATTACCCTTTTAGCTAATAGACTGATTAAACAAACGACAGCAACTACCGCTTACTGTGCATAACATCGTACTTGCTAATATATGTACGCCACTGTACACCCCTGTACGCCATTGTACGCCCCTGCACACCCCATACATTCACAAAATAAATGACCGCAATGCAAAATATATATTTCTATTATTCCAATTCCGGCACTAGGATGAAATGGAATCAACGGGAACGCCCTACAGCGTAAACATAAACAACGTTAAGTATTTTAATTATAGTCGGGAGAGACGCTCATGTCGCAATATCAACAAGACATTGATAACTTCGCCACATTAAAGGCAGCACAAAACGGAACTTGGGAAGGCATTAATCCAGAGTTCGCTGCACGCATGAAGGTTCAAAACCGTTTCAAAACAGGTTTAGACATTGCTCGTTACACAGCAAGTATCATGCGCAAAGACATGGCTGAATACGACGCAGATTCGTCTCAGTACACACAGTCACTTGGCTGCTGGCATGGTTTCGTAGGCCAACAAAAAATGCTTTCTGTTAAGAAGCATCAAGGCACTACAAGCAAAAGCTACCTTTATCTTTCAGGTTGGATGGTAGCAGCACTTCGCTCTGAATTTGGTCCTCTTCCTGACCAATCAATGCACGAAAAAACATCAGTATCTGCACTTATCGAAGAGCTTTACACTTTCCTTCGCCAAGCAGATGCGCGTGAATTGGGCGACCTTTTCCACAAACTAGACGACGCAAAGAAAAATGGCGGTGATGTAGCGGCTATCCAAGCAGAAATAGACAACTACGAAACTCACGTAGTGCCAATTATTGCTGACATCGACGCAGGTTTCGGTAACGAAGAAGCAACATACCTACTTGCGAAACAAATGATTGAAGCTGGCGCGTGCTGTATCCAAATCGAAAACCAAGTATCGGACGCTAAGCAATGTGGTCACCAAGACGGTAAAGTAACGGTTCCACATGAAGACTTCTTAGCAAAAATCAATGCAGTACGCTATGCATTCCTTGAACTAGGTGTAGATGAAGGTGTAATTGTTGCACGTACTGACTCACTAGGTGCTGGTCTTACTCAGAAAATTCCTGTGTCTACCTCTGAAGGTGACCTAGCTGCCCAGTATAACGCCTTCCTTAAAACGACTGATGTTGCGGGTGTGGAAGACCTAACTGAAGGCGACCTAGTGCTTAAGCAAGGTGGCAAACTTGTTAAGCCTGAGCGCTTACCAAACGGTTTATTCCGCTTTAAAGACAACACAGGTTTTGACCGTGTAGTACTTGACTGTGTGACGTCGCTTAAGCACGGTGCTGACCTACTTTGGATTGAGACTGAAAAGCCTCACGTTGGTCAGATCGCTGAAATGGTTAACGCTATTCGCGAACAGGTTCCAAACGCTAAGCTGGTATACAACAACTCTCCATCGTTCAACTGGACGCTTAACTTCCGTCAGCAAGTATTTGACGCATGGACAGAAGCAGGCAAAGACGTTTCTGGTTACGACCGCGCAAAACTGATGTCTGCTGACTACGATGACAGCGAACTTGCAGCAGAAGCTGATGAGAAGATTAAGAGCTTCCAAGCTGATGCAGCACGTGAAGCGGGTATCTTCCACCACCTTATCACGCTACCTACTTACCACACTGCAGCACTGTCTACTGACAACCTTGCAAAGGGTTACTTCGGTGAAGAAGGCATGCTTGCTTATGTACGCGGTGTTCAGCGTCAAGAAATTCGTCAAGGTCTAGCGTGCGTTAAGCACCAGGCGATGGCAGGTTCAGACCTAGGTGACACGCACAAAGAGTACTTCTCTGGTGAAGGTGCACTGAAAGCATCTGGTGAAGACAACACCATGAACCAGTTTGACGTATAACGCGAACAGGTAAAGAGTTAAACGGAAAGTATCCCAACCTTTCCTACAGGGCACCTTCGGGTGCCCTTTTTTATGCCTCACATTTATTTTATTTATGCCCTCAACAAAAAATAAAGAAAACTATCTTTTTTTTGGCTTCATAAAAAAACTACATACTCATTAAAAACCAATAACTTAAAAATATTAAAACTATTCATTTAAGACTAAACGCTTATCTGACATTGCAATAAAAAAGCTTTATAATAGTTACGTTTAATTCAGTTTAAAAAGAGCATTAGAATAATGAATATAGCGAAGGTCGACCTGAATTTATTGGTTTATTTGGATGTGCTGTTGCGCGAAGGAAGTGTAACGAAAGCGGCAAACCAGCTAAGCATTACTCAACCAGCAATGAGTAACGGCTTAAAGCGCCTTCGCGATCTGTTTAAAGATCCGCTTCTCGTTCGCACCAGTGACGGGATGACACCTACTAAGCGCGCACTTGAGCTACAGCCTATTATTCGCGATGTGCTTAGTCGATTAGAAAGTTCTATTCAGCCAGAGACTGATTTCGACCCCTTAACCAGCGACAGAACCTTCCGCATAATGACCAGTGACTATGCGGAGAGTACTCTGCTACTTGAATTAGTGGGCAGGCTAGCCGATTTAGCGCCTAATATTACCCTCGACCTTATCACGCCAAGCGACGTGACGTTTCACGATGTAGAGCAAGGTAAAGTGGATATGGCAATTAACCGCTTCGATGAACTGCCTTTGTCGTTTCACCAAAAAGTTATCTGGTATGACACCTTTAGCTGTGTAATGAGTGCCGACCACCCGCTAGTTGAAAAATGCGACCTTGAGGGCTATCTGAGTGCTCAGCATATTTGGGTTAGCAAAACTGGCTTTGGCGTGGGCGTGGGTATTGACCCAAATGAAGTTCAAAAATTGGGGTGGGTTGACGCTGAGCTAACAAAAATTGGAAAACAACGCGCTATTCGTGTGTTTACGCGTCATTATCATGCAGCCCTGCAGATTGCGAAAAAGCAGAAGCTTATTGCTACCTTGCCAAGTAAAGCTGCCCGTTTATTTAAACACGACCCAGACGTAGTAATTAAAGAGCCCCCTTTCGACATCCCGCCTATTGCGTTAAAAATGGCGTGGAGTGCCCTACTTCACCACGATGCAGGACACATTTGGCTACGCCGTTTAATCAGCGATGTGGCTAGCGAAATGAACGCCGGCTAAACATTCACGAGATATATGGCAAAAATACAAACCATAAATTAAAAAACTATCTCTATACACACTACACTGGGTTAACAGACAAATGTATAGAGGTAGTTATGCAAGGATATATTACTAGAGGCCGACTACAGGTTGCCGAACAACTCGATAACTTTATCAACGAACAGGCTCTTCCTGGTACAGGCGTAGATAAAGATGCTTTCTGGCAAGGTGCTGAAGCCCTCTTCGAAAAATTCATTCCTCAAAATCGCGCGCTGTTAGAAAAGCGAGAGCAGCTTCAAAGTGCAATTGACGACTACCACAAGGCTGGCAACCCAGTAAGTGGAAATCAATATACTGATTTCCTCAAAAATATTGGCTACCTCGTTGAACAACCTTCAAATGTAAGTGCTCAAACACAAAATGTTGATGCTGAAATTGCAACGATGGCTGGTCCTCAGCTAGTTGTACCAATCAATAACGCCCGCTACGCTCTTAATGCGGTAAATGCGCGCTGGGGAAGCCTGTACGACGCATTGTACGGCACTGACGTTATAAGTGATGAAGACGGTGCTGAAGCAGGTAAAAGCTACAATCCTGTTCGCGGTGCCAAAGTTGTTGCGAAAGCGAAAGACTACTTAGATAGCATGATACCGCTTGCTAAGGGCAGTCATGCCGACGTTACCAAATACAAAATTGAAACAGGTAAATTGGCTATTACCCTTTCCGATGGTGATGAAACTACGCTAGCAAACACTGAGCAATGGCAAGGATATCAAGGTGACATAAGCGCTCCCACGAGCCTGCTTTTCGCTCACAACGGCCTGCACTTTGAAATTCAAATTGACCCCACACACCCTATCGGTGAGAGCGATGCCGCAAACGTAAAAGACGTTCTGGTTGAAGCCGCACTAACCACCATTATGGATTGTGAAGATTCCGTTGCCGCGGTTGATGCCGAAGACAAAACCTTGGTGTATAGCAACTGGCTAGGCCTTATGAAAGGCACGCTTAGCATTGAGATGACAAAAGGCGGCAAGCAGCTTGTTCGCGCTATGCACGACGATAGACATTATCAACCGTCGAAGCACGTATCGCAGAACAAGCTACAGGAAGGAGAGCTAGTACTTTCTGGCAGAAGCCTTATGTTCGTTAGAAACGTGGGCCACCTTATGACTAACAATGCCATGCTCTTTGACGGAGAAGAAGTGCCAGAGGGGATCATGGACGGTATAGTGACATCTCTTATCGCGAAGCATGATCTTTTAGGTAACAGCAAATTTAAAAACAGCCGCGAAGGCAGTATTTATATTGTTAAACCTAAAATGCACGGGCCAGAGGAAGTCGCATTCTCTAACGCACTGTTTGGCGCTATCGAAACGATTATCGATGTGCCAGCCAACACCCTTAAAATGGGCATAATGGATGAAGAACGCCGCACGAGCATCAACCTTCAAGCGTGTATTGCTGAGGCCACCTCACGTGTTGTGTTTATTAACACAGGTTTCTTAGATAGAACCGGTGATGAAATTCACACCTCAATGCTTGCAGGGCCATTTGCAGAAAAAGCTGCGCTTAAGTCGATGGCGTGGATTAAGGCTTATGAAACTGCAAATGTGGCTGTGGGGCTTCGCTGCGGCCTTTCTGGCAAAGCCCAAATTGGTAAAGGCATGTGGCCAATACCTGATGAAATGAAAAATATGATGACCACTAAAATTGGCCATCCAAAGGCTGGGGCTAATACGGCGTGGGTGCCCTCACCTACTGCCGCGACACTTCACGCGCTTCATTATCATGACGTAAACGTGTTTGACGTTCAGAAGTCTCTTGATGCCGATTTTGATGGGTTAAGCGATATTCTCACCATTCCTTTGTTAGAAGATGGTTCAACACTCACTCGAGACGGTATTAAGCGAGAAATCGACAACAACGTTCAGGGTATTTTGGGCTACGTTGTACGCTGGGTTCACCAAGGCGTAGGTTGCTCAAAGGTGCCGGATATCAGCAATGTAGGGCTGATGGAAGACCGCGCAACCTTGCGTATTTCATCCCAGCACATCGCCAACTGGCTAGAGCATGGCATTGTGAGCGTTGATCAGGTAAAAGAGTCTTTGGCGCGTATGGCAGTGCTAGTGGATGAGCAAAACGCCGGCGACCCTGAATATATTCCGATGAGCCCGGACCTAGACAACTCTATCGGCTTCTTAGCCGCGAGCGACCTTATCTTTAAAGGTAAAGAGCAACCTAGCGGCTACACCGAGCCTTTGTTGCACGCCCGTCGACGGGAGATGAAAGCGAAACTAGCTGGTAATTAATTTAGCTATTGAAAATTATACGCTAGAGAAATAGAGCCCACCTACTGTTGTAACAGAGGTGGGCTTTTTGTTTTGTTCATCTCTATTGGCTACCTTTTCTCGTTTATTGCTTTACATCAGGAAATTAACACGAGGTAGTTCCTTCTCCCCACACTCCATCTCACCCCATCCCATCTCGTAGCGAAAAAGCAACACCCTAGACTAAAGTTCCTGACTAAATAGCATCTCTATTTTGCCGTTACGAGCTCAGTAAACTACGCTTTTAATAAGAGGTTAAGCAGTGACAACGAAAGCAAAAAACTGCGGTTGTAGCAGCCTCATCATTATGGAGTATGTACATGCAGATAGCCCCAGCAACAGTTCCGAATGACCTATTACGAGCGGGCATCACACAAATTGTGCCCATCTTTTCAGGTGGCGGCACACGTCTAAGTGCACACATCGGTATTATTAAGGCCTTGAACGATATGCATATTGGCTTCGATACGCTAGTAGGTGTATCGGGGGGCTCTATTGTCGCATCGCTTTACGCCAAAGGTTACTCCGTTGAGCAAATGCGAGAGCTAGCGCTAGTCACTGACTTCAAACAATTTACTGAGTTCTCACTCGTAAGACTGCTGCGTGAAGGCGGTCTCTCATCTGGTGATGTCTTTCAAAAATGGATTGATAGGCAACTCGAAGGGGCAGTGTTTAACGATATGCCGATGAATTTGAACATTCTTGCCACCGATGTGAACGGCGGCGGGCCTGTGTTATTCAACAAAAAGACTGCGCCTGATATGAAAGTGTCAGAGGCTGTGCGTTACTCCATGTCAATCCCACTTATATTTTCATTTAAGCCGTTCAAAGAACATTTACTAGTGGATGGCGCAATATTATCAGAAGACGCACTTTTTGAAGATTGGCGAGGTGATGGAACGCCCTCTGTATGTTTCCGGCTGCAAAGCACCGAACAAAAGCGCAAAGCAATTAAGAAGAATATGCTTCAACTGCCTCAGTATGTCAGCATGCTTATTAGAACGTTTATGACGGCAATTTCTCGGGAATACGTTAATGCAAAGTATTGGCATAATACCGTGGTGGTAAATACAGGTGAGATTTCAGCGGTAGACTTCTCACTATCGCCTGAGATAAAGAACACACTTTTTGAGCTTGGTTACGCAACCACAAAAGAATTTTTGCCCAAAAAGTGTGCGGGCGTAATGAAACGCAGTGCACTTGATGTGTCGTAACCTAATCAAGTACTCATTGGAAATCAAATTTTGTAAAAGTCTCGATACCAATCAACAAAGGCTTTCACGCCCGTTTCTACGTCTGTTGAAGGCTGATAACCAGTGTCGTTGACCAATGATGAAACGTCAGCATAAGTATCAGGCACATCGCCTGGCTGCATTGGAAGAAGTTCTTTCTTCGCCTCAATGCCTAATGCACTTTCTAGCGTCTCAATAAACTTCAGAAGGTGAACAGGTGTTTGCGCGCCAATGTTGTATACCTTGTATGGTGCCTTACTCGTACTTGGATCTGGGTTGCTGCCGTCCCAACTCTCATTGGGTTTAGCCACATTATCTAAAGAACGGATAACGCCTTCTACGATATCATCAATGTAGGTGAAATCGCGACGGTGGTTACCGTAGTTATAAACCTGTATTGTTTTACCTTCCAAAATAGCTTTTGTGAACTTAAACAGCGCCATATCTGGACGCCCCCAAGGGCCATACACTGTAAAAAAGCGCAGCCCAGTTGTAGGTAGGTTATATAAGTGGCTATATGTGTGCGCCATCAGTTCATTGGCCTTTTTAGAGGCGGCATACAAGCTTACCTGATGATCGACATTGTGCTGCTCTGAGAACGGCATTGTTTCATTCGCGCCGTAAACTGAGCTAGAAGACGCATACACTAAATGCTCGACTTTATTATGGCGACAGCCTTCCAGAATGTTCACAAAACCGACTATGTTAGAGTCGACATAAGCGTTAGGATTTTCAAGGGAATAGCGCACACCCGCTTGAGCGGCCAAGTGCACTACCCTGTCGAACTTGTGTTCTTCGAACAGCGTGGCCATTTTGTCGCGCTCTTCAACGCCCATTTCTACAAATGAAAACAAATCAGCTGCAGTTGATGACTTAATCTCGTCTAGACGAGCATGCTTTAAATTGACATCGTAATAATCGTTAATGTTGTCTATCCCGACAACTTGGTCACCACGATTGATAAGGTATTGCGATACAGCTGCACCAATGAAACCAGCTGCTCCGGTGACTAAGATTTTCAATTTTTTCTCCATAAGATTATTACCCACTATTTAGGTGTCCCTTCAGCATCAAAAAAATGTTTACCCAAAATAGACTGTGCAAGCGCTCTGCCAGATTTGATAGAAAGATGATAAATGAGCAACATTAAGGGCATTTTACACCAATGGCCTCTCGCCCACGCAAGAAAATTAGCGACACCTCTACCGGGTACTTTACATAGTGGGTGATGAGGCGACAATGCTTTTAGCATTACCAAGTCTAACAACATTAGTTTAGCGCTTGTATAGGGCACATCACTGATGAGTTTAGGCGGCAGTTCATAACCAAGCTTCTTACTGCTGTAGCGACACCCCAAAAATAGTTCTTTATAAAAGCCTGTTTCTTTCGCGAGACGAATAACCTCATCCCAAAATGTTGAATTGCCATAGTCTTTGATAATAGAAGAAATGTCATACAAATCGCGATGTGCCTGCTTGAATGTTTCATTAAAGATAAGATGAATACATGAGTGAAGCAGCATGGCGTGAGGTTTGAGTACCGTTACACCATTAACATGCATGGTCTGAGATAAAAATGCTTCAATATCTGGTGCTTTCCCTGATATAGGAGGGACCAGATTGTGATGAATGTCCACAACAGTGCCTCGTCTAGACTGCACAAGAGGAGGAATCTCGTGTGCCCACTCTCGATAGTACCGTTCATCATAATCATTGATCGGTTTACTCAGCCAACCTTTAAATAAAAGGCTCTTTTCAATTTTATCCAAACATTCCTTCGGTACTAAAACATCAATATCTGAAAACAAGCGGCCTTTAGAAACTGTCATGTTAGCTAGGCAGTAAGCTGCGCCTTTCAAGTACAAGCATTGAGGCGTGACGGTTTTGATTGAATCAGATAGAAGCGAAACTTCATACTTTAAATGATCGGCTTGTCGCTGAGCCATGATCAACGCATTTTTAAGGTGCCCTTGCACTACCATTGGAAAACTGACAAGTAAATCTAACTCTTCACATCTAAAAGCAAAGAGTGACAGTAAGCGCTCGAAACGCAAAATTTTTATAAAACTAAACCACCACGCATCACTTTTACCTATGCAGCTCTCGGGGTCTTGAAGCGCTCGAACAATTGCTTCTTCGGTTATAGGTAACGAATTAGAGGACATCATTTTCCAAGAAGCTCTGTAGTTCTTCTAAATTATTATACTTAACTTCAAAAGTTTGACATTTCTCAACTAAATTCGTCAGTGTTGTAAACCCCGTTCCACCTAGAACGCCATAATTGAATGCGTTTGTAGTAAGCGTAGAAAACGCTTCAGCCTTGGTAAGCTCGTAAATATCGCAGAATGTGCTCGTAGAATATTGAGGATAAACAATAGCAACTACCTCTGCTGTATTAAATCGCTCATGCCACGACGCTTGAGGTGGTGAGAGGTGTATTACATCACCTTTATGAGTGTTAGGAGAAATATGTGAAAATCGCCCATCAGGGAACCACTCTTTCGCTAAAGCAATTGCGTTATTTTTCAGGCAAATAGGCCTAACAAAAGGGGTAACTTGTGTAGTATTTGGGGTCATTAAAGCCATTTCATCAGACAATAGTCGCCAACCATTATGACTCAACCAACTTGTCAACGTGCTTTTTCCTGAGCCAGGAGGCGCAGGAAACAATACCGCCTTGTCACCCTTAGCTAATACCGCCGAGTGAAGAATCACATGCCTGAATTCATGAGCACTCACCACCCAATTGAGGCCCCATTCGAACATGGCCAGACACTTATCGATTGGCATTGGAAGAAAAGGTTCGCGCTGATCGCAGAAAAACTGGCTTTGTGATTTAAACAGCTTTCTAGCAAGGCTAGTATGCTTGATTTTAATTTCGTAATAAGGAAGGGAAATTCGAGAGTCTAATTCTACAGCATCGCCGTAAAGAAGCTTGACACTTTCAACTATTTGCTCAATATCTGTCGACACTCGAAAAGAAAATGGGTGAGTGTTTAGCACAAAACTGCTTAATGCCATTCAGTTTTTATAAACCCCTGTTTGACAAGAACGCTCGCAACATTTGAAACATCCGCCGTCATATCACTTTTCAAGTGAAAAGCACTAAGCAGGTCACTCTCTGAAACAGCCGCCACGAAAATTTCGTTACTTATCGTCGAATAAAATGTTACGCCACTTAGATCAGAAAAGGCGTGGTACATCACGCCTTCTTCAAGGTACTTATCAAGCTTCTTAGGCATGATTTCCGTTAAGCAACGCTTCCAACTCAAGTGCCATGGCGGTTTCTTTTCCAATAGCGCTGGTATGAAGATAGTTGGCAAACGCATTTAAACTAGGAAATAGACCCCTGTGCGGTGTACCGCTATTGCTGCCTAACCCTACATTCGCTGAATCATACAAAACCGGAAAGTTAATTAGTTGCCCATCAAGAGTTTTTCCATGATTAGCTGCATTCAAGATCATTTCAGCGATGTAGCAATTAATGTTACCTGGACCTGCAAATTTTCCCTTAATATTACCTTCACCGTTACCGCCCCCAGGGTTTTGCAATATTTTAAGAAGGGTAAGGTTTTGCATATCCGTGTCAGATAGGACGTTACCATCAGAGTCTTTCATCAACGAACCCGATATCCCATAACCAAAAGGTTTACTGTTGGTATATGAGTAATAACTAGCTGTAATTGAAACAACTCCCCACTCTTGGGTGTGGTTCTTCCAGTATCCTGGTGAAAGCAGCGCTATTGACGAGCCTCCAGCATAGTCAGAACCGGTACCGGATGCCGCAATGGAACCTGCAATAAGAGAATCCTGCCCCCACACAGATGCAGCGGGTAATGACGCTAAAATCGCGCCAGCGGATGTTCTCTTTAAAAATTTACGACGAGCGTTTCTTTTCGCTTCATCGTTATTTATCTTGTTATCCATTCTAACCACATCCTAGAAAAATCAATTCGCACTGTGACATACAAGTTTCATACCGAAACTTAATTCTTTGTTGTATAGAGCTTTTTATTCTATTCTCTAAAAAACTGTAAAAAAATCATACACCCTTTCAGTATAGACTAACCGTATAGGCTGAGATTACAGAGCTTTTCTCATTGAATTGTAGCAAGAAAAGTTTGAGAACTCACCTTTTGAATTATTAAAGGTTACCTGATAAGCAACTTCCATTACATTCGTTCAAATGATACACAGGTATAAAGATACTCAAACCTAAGCTCTACTATATAATCGACCTTATAGAAAATAACACTATCTCTCTAGAAACACAGAGACACCGACGATTGTTCAACCACAATCAAATGTCTATACCATCAATCCTTACCGAAATTACTCTCTAATAACTTAATAACAAATTTAACAGGAATCGCATAAGAGATTCCTGTAGGTGAAGACAACGCGCTTTCTTTCGTGTCTTTAACTAAGACTTTATTTATTACTCCAATAACCTCACCTGTTCTGGGTTCGTACATAGGGCTACCACTATTTCCTGGATAAGCAGTAGCATCCAGTTGATATATCAGACTAACGCTATCTAATCTCTCCATCATCTTTAAGTTTAATTGTTGCGAATTCATTGCTGGTATAGCGTCAGGCGTTATTGCTGATACGTAGCCACGGTGAGTCGCAGGGTAAATCCCTAGTATCGCTCCAATGGGAAAGCCAGTAAACGCTATGTCAGTACCTGGCCTGAGCATGTTTTTAGAAGATAGTGCTACAGGAGTCAAAATGCTATCTAGCTTTAACAAAGCTAAGTCGTGCTTAAGATCTATTTTAATAATCTCTGCTTTTATTTTTTTAACAACCGTACCTTCACCACTAAGCACTACGTAATTTTCAACATACTTCGGATCTAGCGGTTCAGATACCACGTGATAGTTGGTAATAGCATAAGACCCATCATCAACTATGAAGCCCGTTCCTAAAACCCTCGGAGATGCATGCTTATACGGAGCATCTAACGCAATCGCAACGGTACTCTTTGTAACGCTCTCAACTACATCAATAAATTGTTGTTCTGCGCGTAAATGAGTTGATGTGGCCAACAAGAATATAGTACAAAACCCCATTAGCTTGTTTAAACTACCTACCATTTTCAAAAATCGAGCTAACACTAGGACGTTGCTAACTGTGCATCTTTTACGAGAGCTGTTTTTCATTATTTCTTCACCATTAAGCTTAATGTGCTTGATTTTAGCTATTGCCTTAATTCTGAGACAGTTTAATTTCAAACGATTATGCAAGGCATGCATGTATAGTGTTATATCACTAGCGTTGCTAACAACACAGCCTTACGTTGCAGATCTTCTTTTATATCCTTTGGAACATGATATAGCATACTCAGAATCATTGGCGGAGTCCGAAGTAACAGACTTTATCGTCACTCCCGCTTGTTATTACTCTACAGTCGGCAAAGTGTCAGAAATATCAAGATGGAGTCATTGCTCCCTACAAAGACTAGTTCAAGCAAGTAAGCTTTCAAAGAAACTAGATAAACCAATTTTGGTGACGGGTGGAAATTTTTTACATGACCCTGATATAAACTACTCCCAAAAAGCGTTTGAATTGCTTTTTGACCTTGGCGTTTCACGAAAAAATTTAATATTAGTAGCTAAAGGTACAGACACCGCGAGTGAAGTTGAATCGATAAAAGACTATATAACTAAAAGAAATATCATTCTAGTTACTTCAGCAAAACATACGAAAAGAGCGTCATTACTTCTTTCTGAATACTGTAACGAGGTCAGTATTTTCCCAGTAGATTTCCACAGTTCGGGAAGCCTTACCCCATACGTTAAGATGCCATCTGCAAACGCAATGCGTCGAGTAGAGATGGCGATGTACGAATACGGAGCCCGCGTAAAATATTTCTTGCTAAACTAAATTGCTTTGAAAAGCCGAAAAGAAGTGAGTAATGTTAGCGAAACAAAGGAAATGGATTCAACCATGAATAAAAAACAAATTTTATTTCTAGGCTTAACTAGCCTTCTGTCACTAGGGTGCACACAAGAAACTGACCAAGAGAAGTTTTTATTAGCTGAGAAGGACTATGAAGCTAGCGCCTACGAAAAGTCAATTATTCAGTTGAAAAGCTTAGTTCAGGAAAATGAAACGTTTTTGGATGCTAGACTTCTGTTAGCGGACGCATATTTGAAAACTGGTCAGATATTAAATGCTAAGAGGGAATACACTCGCATACTCGAAAATATTAAAGAAGAAAATGCTGACAAAGCCTTTTCGGCGATAGAAAACTACTTTTTACTGAGTTTTTTTAATCAGGAATTCGAAGATATTGAGTCTTTCAATACTACATTTCCAGAGTTACAAAAGAACTCAAGAATTAGTAAACTTAATGATAGATTCTTGATCCTTGTGGGGAGTACTGAGAAAAAAAGCGCCAAAACCCAAGATTTATTAGACCAAGCGCTCATTGCACTAGAGAACAATATTTCGGACCAAAAACTGAAGCTATCTCAAGACGAAACTGCTGCCATCGAAACAGAAAGCGATGGTATTTTTTTACCCATGCTAGGGCACTATTATCTTGCTAACGGTGAGGCTACAAAGTGCATTGATACCTTTGAAAAAGTAAATGAACAACTTTTTACTCACCCATACTCCACCCTACGGTTGGCGCAATGCTATTACAATAACAAAGAATATGATGAAGCACTGTTGTATTCCGATGAAGTTTTGTCTCGATTCCCCGATCAACCATTAGCGAACAGGTTGAAAGGAACGATCAATTTTCTTAACGGTTCTCTTGGAGAAGCTGAACAATATCTACTTAAATCTGCAGATTTTTATCCCAATGACAGCGCCCTCAAAACTTACCTTGGCACGCTATACCTCCAACAGGGATATTACGAGAAAGCATTTCAACAGCTAAAAGGGGCCAACTCAGTATTTCCGAAAGGACATCCTGCAAGAAAAGTCCTCGCTATAACTGAGATAAAGCTTGGGAATTACAAAAAAGGAATAGAGGTATTTAAAAATAGTTTAGTTGATAGCGACGAAGCTAATCTTTCGCTATTTGCTATTGCCGCTAACGCTGCTCAAGCAGAAGGCGATATTGATACAAGAAATCAACTCATCCAAAGTATCGCCTCGATCGAAACTTCTTCTTTATCATCTGAATTTCAAAAGTTTTCTCAATTAAATAAATTTAAAGCAAATTCAGAGGAAATGAATTTTGATTTCATTCCTTTAGTAGCACCTGAGAATGGTGCTTTAGCGCAGGTAATGATTGGGACACTTTATCAGTACAATCAAGTAGAGAAATTAAAACAGATTGCTGACACATGGCAAAGCAAAAACAAAGAGGCAGCAATGTTTGCTGGCAGCGTCGCAAGCTACCTGGAAGGCGATTACGACGCTGCTCTTGATAGTCTTCAGGCAAATAAAGTCGTCAGTCCTCTGAAACATACGCTCATCGTTGAGTCACTCTTAGCAACTCAGAACGCTAAGCAAGCAAGTGAATATCTAGAGGAAGCAATATCAACTGACAAACCTGACCTACTATTGCTTAATCAGCTGTTTATTGTAAATTCAGAAAATAACTATAGTCAGAACTTCGTCTATAAAGTTACTGACTCACTCATTGAAAAGTCTTTTGAATTTGAGCTTTTGAAAGCCAAATTTTTACTACTAGAGAGCAAAAATAAAGAATCCTTAAGTTCTCTTTCTCGCTACAAAAAAAATGCTCAACAACTAAATTCTGCTTATTGGAAGTTACTATTAAAAAATAAAGTAATGGCGACAGAACCTGAAGAGGTTTTGATAGCGTTAGATGAATGGATAAAACACACCCCCGACGTTCCGGATGCCTATATTGCTAAAATAAATTATCTTGAGACGTTAGGAAACGCGAATAAAGCACTAGAAACAACAGAGCAAGCTCTTAAGAAATTTGATGATCCTAGATTACAGTTACTTCAAGTCAACTTTTTGTTGTTAACAAGTTCGTTAGAGTTAGCTAAACAGAAATTCGCTCAAATACCGAAAGCAACTCAAAATACTCCTTTAGGCAGGGGGATCTCGGCAAGCTTTGCATTGACGAGTAAAAATTTTGCTTTAGCCGAAGAACGACTCGCCGAAGCATATGAAAAAGCACCTAGCCCGCGAGTTGCTTCCATGATGTTCAGCGCACTGATGAACCAAAGAAAAGCTAGCGAAGCAATTTCATTCTTAGAAAAGCATGTTTCGTATCTACCGTCAGATATTATCAATATGCGCTTGTTGGCAGACGCTTTAGTTGAGAGAGATAAGCTAAAAGCTCGGAGTTATTACATATTCCTGCTTGAAGCAACGCAGAATAACCATGCTGTCATGAATAACTTGGCTTGGATCGAGAATGAGCTTGGTAATAAACAGAATGCATTAACACTAATTGAAAAAGCGTTAGAATTAAAACCTAATAACCCTAATTACGAAGATACACTGAGATCAATAAAAAATTAACTTTATCTTCAAGGTCTACATAAACAATTGTAGCCCAAAGTAGGTCTAGACAGCCTATTTGGGCTATGCTTATCTAATAGTAACACCGTTGCCAATAAGAGAATGACAATGCTAAAGCAATTGTTTAAAAAAATGGATAGCAACCCACTGCTTAGGAATGTGTCTAAATCACTCCAGACCACGCTTGCAAACAGAGAAGTAAGTAAAATAGCTACCCACTTTAAACAGTTTTTTAATACCACGATAGCAAATGACCAGGCCACGAAGGAACTATCATTCAGGATAAGACATGATGTTTACTGCACTGAGCTAGCGTTTGAACCGGAAAAATCAGACGGCTTGGAGAAAGATGAATTTGACGAGCACTCGATCCATTGCTTAGTCCAGCATAAAGGGTCAAAAAACTTTGCAGGCACTGTTCGCATGGTGATGTCGAATTCTTCAGAGCAACTACTCCCCATCGAGCAATTTTGTAGTCATGCAATAGAAGATGAAGTCCTTCATCCAAAAAATTATAGGCGTGAAGAGATTTGTGAAATATCACGTCTCGCTGTTCCCGCGCAATTTCGTAAACGGAAAACTGACCAGTATGAGGGCGCAGGTACTGGTGTAATTGATGAACATAGCTTCTCACAAAACGAAATGCGTTGTTTTCCCTTCATTGCTATAAGTTTATACTTTATGGCCGCGACGGTAACACAACAAAAGGGCATCAATCATATTTTCGTAATGATGGAACCCAGACTTGCGCGCAGTCTCAGATTTGTAGGAATCCCTTTTACGCAAATAGGAAAGGTGACTGAATATCATGGGAAAAGAGCACCTTATCATATTGACCCCAAAGTGTTATTCCAAACTCTATCTCCTGGTTTTAAGAAGTTGATGATGGTCATTGGAAAAGACATGAAAGAGCAACTCGATAATGCCTAAAAAACTGGAATTAGTGAACAAAATTGAAGCTATCGTAGGAAAACCGAATGTTCTTACACATGGCGAAATGTTTGACGAGTTTTCTACAAGTACAACAAAGGAACAAACACACCCTTGTGCTGTAATCATACCCAATGACAAAAATGAAGTTTTCCAGATAGTTAAATTGTTCAACGACGCAAATAGTCAAAACGATGAAAAGTTCCAATTACACCCTATAAGTAGTGGAAAAAACTGGGGCTATACATGCTCGGAAGCGGGAAGCGACAATGCTTTCTTACTGTATCTAGTCAACCTTAATATCATCACAGAATATGACGACACTTTGGGTACAGTACGAATTGGGGCTGGTGTTACCCAAAAGCAGCTTTATGAATTTTTAAAGGAAAAAGGCCTTAAGTTTTGGATGGACGCAACAGGCTCATCAGTAGATTGCAGCGTTTTGGGCAACAGTCTGGAACGAGGCTTTGGTCATACTCCCGCCGGAAACCACTTTGAGTTCATTAGCGACTTTGACGTAGTTTTAGGAAATGGAAAAGCTATCTCAACTGGGTTTAGACAATTTTCTGACGAATCAAAACGATTTGCGAGTGAAGGCATATACAAATGGGGCGTGGGCCCTTATGTCGACGGGATTTTTTCTCAATCAACGCTGGGTATTGTGACTGAGGCAACACTTAAACTTATAGCTGCACCTGAATGCTATCTTCCATTCTTCATTACGACACAGAAAGACACAAACATTAATGTGTTGGTCGATAGAATTCGTGATTTACGAGAAAGGCAAATTATAAAAAGCTGCGTCCACATAACAAATCTCGATAAATCCCTGCAGGCAGCCCTTGATGAAAGTGACTGGCCCCTATCAAAGCTTTCACTATCAGACGAAGACAGAAAGAGACATACAAAAGCTTACATGTTAAACGAATGGACTGCTTCAGGTGCACTTTACGGGAGTAGCGACGAAGTAGAAGTTTGGAAGAAGAAAATTAAACGCACGTTTGCAAATGGAGAGTTTAAAGTACAGTTTATTAGTGAAGCCAAATTCAAATGGTTAAAGAGAATTGCCCCAAAAGTTTCTCAATTAAGCGGTTTAAAAGTCGACAAAACTCTCGACAAATTAAATAGCCTAATGAAACTGAAACGCGGTGAACCTACTAATGACTTTCTAAAGAGTGTGCATTATAAACTGACCCAACTACCTTCTGACAATGACTTCACAAAACTCGAGAGGAACAAAGTTGGTCTTATATGGCTTGCACCTACTGCCCCAGCTACAGGTAAAAATGCCGAAAAACTCGTATCTATCGTTTCTGAAGTTCTAGAGGAATTCGACGTTGAGTCTGCAATATCGATGACTGTACTCACCTCAACAGCAATTGAATGTGTAATCTCTTTGTTATACGACAGACGTTCTGGTAGTTCAGATCATCATGCGGAGAGCTGCCATAATTCATTGGTAAGACGACTCATAGAGAGCGGCTACCTGACCTACCGGCTCAACAGCTTACAGCATCGTGATTATGACAAATACTATTCTTCTACGTTGATAGAAAGCATTAGAGAGATTAAACAAACACTCGACCCCAACTCAGTGATAGCGTCAGGGCGTTACGGGCTCTGATAATGTGTCAGGTTATTTAACAAAAGTCGCCCACCAAACACAAAACAAAGAACAAAACACAGATAAATCAGACACTTGAAATAATGGCACATTATCTGCGTGTTCTTTTGAGACAATCGCTTCTAACGCCGTGCAGTCAAATAGTCGCGAAAAACAGAATGCTTATTCAAAAGGAAAAGACATGAAATTTTCTAAAATTAAAAAGAGCTTAGTAGCTGGCGCAGTTCTAGCGGGCGCTTCACTCTCCGCAAATGCGGGCGTTGTGGCAACGTCTTATTTGGACGTGCAGTCTTTTGGAATTATTGCTTTTTATGACGAAGCGATGACACAACCTGTGCTCCCGCAAGACTTGGGCACGTTTATTCAAGTAAGTGGCGGTACTCGTTCGGCTCAAACTAGTACGGGTTTCAACGGTGTCGGTTTACCTGATACTCGAGTGTTCGCGACTGGCCCCAATGGCACAGGTACTGCTGATGGGGTATTTGATTGCGCAGGTCCTTCTTGCAACATTCTTGGCTTAACAAACAACAGTCTGATTGGTCAGCACAGTAACGTTGAGGCGATTCACGCTGACAGTCTCGCGAATGGTTATGGTTATGCAGTCGCGGATTCGATCGTTGATGGTAGTGCATTGGTCAACCCTGCCGTTTCAGCGTCAGGTATGACATACGCAGGCGCATCGGTCGGCGGAGCTAACAATAACGCTTCGGCAACTTCTGATATTACTGATTCATTGACTACTGTGGTAAACTTTGCGATTCAGGGTGTTACTGAACTTTATCTTTCATTTACAGCAAGCTATTCACTTTTTGTAGATGCAAGTCAGACACCCGACATTGCTGCCGATCCATCACAGACTGCTAATGCCACTGCATCGGCTGACTTCACTATCTCCCTTGGAACTGACAGTACAAGCCAAGATGGCGGGTCAGTTGGTTTTGACACTGGTGCAGGATTCGTAGACGTTACTAATCTTCTTCCACTATTCCCTCAGAGCTTAGTATCGGCGAGCGATGACTTTACTGGCAGTGATACGGGCGTTTCTGTTGAAAACGGCTCTAGTGCAACTGGGTTTTATCGTGTTGGTAACGGTGATTATCAAGTATCAATTGTACAAGCTTCATCAGCAGGCGTGTCTTTAGTTTCGGCTCCTGGAACTTTAGCTATCGCTGGCTTAGGCCTTCTAGGCTTAGCTGCGGCGCGACGCAGAAAATCGTAAGATACGATAGTAAGTTTACTAAAAGGCCCTCGTAAGAGGGCTTTTTTCATTTTACTGAAACCATTTTTATCGTTAGGCTTGATATCAAGCTTTCTCAACTTAAAATTTTGTTTATGGCAGTATTCCTAGAGCGTAAAATTTTTGCTTCATTTGAAGAGGTTAAAATATTTCTAAGAGAAGTTCATGAGCATATTGACACACGTACCCCCTTTACTTCTCTAGCTTGGCAGGAATCTTGGGCATATTCCCTGAAACTATTTCCTAGTCTTTACATCTTCAAGTTAGAAAACCAGCCTATCGGCTATTGTTGGATAGCGAGTAAAAAGACGCTGCATTTTCCTCCCATTCATTCATGGTATTTAAACCAATCTGGCATAATTAATGAGGACCAAGTTTGGATTGAATATAACACTCTTATTTGCTCAAAAAAACACGAACAAGCATGCCTTATATCCCTCTTAGAGGAAGCCAATAGAAGTCATGTTTGTAAGCTGTATATTTCTATGGCGAACGATATATCAATTAGCAAAGAGATAATTGAAAACACCTTAGGCATTAAAGCCGAAACAATTAATGGCTATCGAACTTCAATGTTTACACCAGACTTGGAAAAGCAATTTTCAAAAAACACCCGTTCTCAAATTCGCCGCTCTACTAGATTGCTTGAAGACCAATATGGCTCGATTTCGGTGAATGAAGCATCAGAAACCCAGCGTCATATTTTTTTGGATAATTTAGGCGCGTTGCATAAAGAGAAGTGGAGCGACAGCACAGAAGGTAGTGGATTTGAAAATCCATCTTTTCTCGCCCACCACACCTATTTTTTAGAAAATTTTTCTGAATATGTAAGTATTGCAGAAGTAAAGGCAGGCACTACTTTATTGGGCTACACTTATAATTTCGTTTTTGGTGATACAGTGTATTTTTATTGCTCAGGCATAAATTATCAGTTTGCAAACAATAAAATTAAGCCTGGGTATACTTTGCATTTCACCTTGATGGAGTATTATCGCAAACAGGGGTTTCATTGGTATGATTTCTTGGGCGGAGAGAGTCGATATAAAGAAAGTCTTTGCACACAAGTATATGCTTTCACTAACTTAACTTTTTATACCAAGTCGACTGGAGGACGACTAGCCCGTTTACTTCAACGCCTTAAGCAGAGACTTTCTTAAGTACTCTAGCCGGATTCCCTCCAACAATAACACCCTCAGGAACATCATCAACAACCACAGAACCTGCTGCGACAACGCTCCCCTTCCCTATGTTTGCCATAACTAAGGCACCGTTGCCCAACCAACAGTTCTCTCCTACAGAGACTTTGGTAAAAACGCCGCCCTGATCTTTTATCGGCTTTTCTGGGTCAGAAAAATTATGTTGTCCTTTGCCACTCATAATGTGCACACCGCTTCCCAACAAAGTATTTTTCCCAATTGCGCATTTACCAATGTTACATTGCGGCCCTATGTACACCCCCTCGTCAATCTCAGTATCTTGTTGTGAAAACAACGTGGCGAAACCGATGAGAACGTTTGGCGCACACGAGGTCATGACAAACCGATAAAAGCCCGAACGTAAATAACACCCTAGTTTACCGGGTATAAGCGATAGCAGCTGGCTAAAAGAGGAAAGCAGCGAGTCTTTGTTTACCACAATAGACAGCATTAAATACAAAAGCGTGAAAGGAAGCATAACCAGTGCACAAAGAGCAAAAAAACTTGTCTTAATTATTGATTTCATATTCTTGCCATTGCCACTTTCAACGGGCTCAATTGTTGTTCCCAGCTATATTCGCTAACTATTGCTTGGTAGCTACGTTGTGCTTTATGTTGTGATAGCTCAAAGTTTTCAATACTTTCCACGCATGCAGCTACAAAGCTGTCTACGTCATCTACTATCCACATGCTGTCGGCGTTGGCAAACGAGATCCCTTCAGCTCCCATAGACGTGGTTATTATCGGTAGTTTACATGCTGCCGCTTGAAGCACTTTGTTCTGCACGCCTCTTGCCAACCTAAATGGCGCAACAAACGCATGAGCTTGGTGAAAATAAGGCAATATATCATCGACAAAGCCCGTGACATCTATGCCATCGCGGTCTGACAACGCCTTTATTTCTTCAACAGGGTTCATACCACCCACGGTAAATTTTGCATTGGGTGCTTTTTCACGAATGAGTGGCCAGCAATTTTTAACAAACCAAAGTACCGCGTCTACATTAGGTTTGTAGTCCATCACGCCCGTGAACAAGAAATGCGGTGCAGTGCTTATTGTCGCCGCGCAAGGCTGCGCTTTCGCTGGATAAAACGCATCGAGGTCTAATCCGTTTCCAAGCACTGTTATCGCTTTCGATGAGTCTACTGAAGAATTAAATAGCTGCGCCTCTTCGCTTGCAATCAAAAAGCACTCATCAAACCGTTGGTTTGTTTTAGCCTCAAGTTTTTTTATACCTTTGCTTTCACGCTTGTATACGCAGCGCATCAAGAAAGAAGAAGAATCTGCGTATTGTGCCCACTTATCTGAATCAACGTCCATAAAGTCCATAAACAATCGACAATGGGTATTGTTGTAATAAGGCGAGCTGAAGATGTAATAGCTTAAACTCGACGCAGTTAACAGCAGCGCATCATCACCCTCTTTCAGTTTCTCATCAATAACACGTTGAAGTGTTTTTGAGTAAAACGCCCCAACACTTATGGGCAAACCTTGCAGTAAGGCCGAAGCATAACGCGTGAATTTACTACCTAACTGGTAAGAGTTGACCGAAATTCCAAGATGCTTGGCTAACGCTTCGGCATTTTTCTTATCTTCTGCAGTTTCTATGAGAGAAAAAACTTCGACTTCGTACCCTAAGCGATTTAGAAATTCAATTTGATGATATGTTCTAAGTTTTTCGCCCTTATTTGGGGGATACGGTACTCGTTGCGACAACACGCAAACTTTCGACATCAGCGCCTTCCAAGCTATCTTTAGTATTTTTATTTGTCCTATTGTCATACTACTTCGAAGCAAATATAAGGTCAAAGTAACAAATTAGTGATGAAGGCTACACAAGTGGCAATTCCATTGGCATACTAGAGTCATTATGCATATGTTCATCAAGAATATTGCTCACGGAAGAAATAAAGAAAGCAGTAATGACACAAACGGTTGGAACTATCCAGGTTGCCTCTTTAGCCAAAGAGACGTGCGGACATTTTAAAACAGGGTTGCCCTGCCCTAAGGGAATGTGGCCCGCCGTCACTCAATTTCGGCTTGCCGCAAACGGAATACTCTTAACTGATACTTTTATCAAAACCTCGCAGCTATGGCCAGATGGTTCAATAAAGTGGTTGTTATGTGAAGGTTTGATTGATTTACAGCACCATTCGGTAAGCGATGAAATAGTTCTGACGTTAGAAGCGGTGGAGAGCGACTCACCATCGAACAAGCTTGTCTCACCTGTAAACGATAACGATGAGGCGCTTTCACTGTCACTAGGCTGTGGCGAAACATTCACAATTAACAAAGCCAAGCCTTTTGAGTTTGCAACCAACAAGCACTTATCCAGCTCTTTCGATATGGTTGATATTACTCCTCAATCGATAACCCCTATTGCACTCTCTTATGCTCTTCATTGCAATAACAACGAATACAGCGCATTAACCGTTGAACAAAAATACGAGATTAGGCTCGGCAGCGATAAAAAGCTGATTGTTGAAACAGAAGCGTCAATCTTCCTTAGTACCGGAACGGTTTGTGCTCATTTAACAATGCGAAACCCAAGCGCTGCGGCACACCCAAATGGGAAGTGGGACTTGGGAGACCCAAACAGTATTTATTTAAAAGAGTGCTGTATCTCGTTCAAAGGTAAATCGCTAGAGCCTACGCTGACGCTAAATTCTGATGTCTTTAGTTCATCTGAACATGAAGAGCTGACACTTCATCAGGCCTCCAGTGGTTTTGAAAACTGGCAAAGTCCAGTCCATGTAAATCAAGACAACGTTAACTCGCTTCCGTTTCGCGGTTTTAAACTTTACCAACCAGACCACTTATTGCTTTCGGGTGACCAAGCAAAACCGCAAATTAAGATTTCAAACAGCGGTAGCACTTTTAATATTCATGTTGATAAATTTTGGCAAAACTTTCCTAGTTCAGCACAATTAACATCAGACAGGTTGAGCGTTAGCTTGTTAGGTTCTAGATATAGTGAGAGTACTGAACTACAGCCTGGGGAACAAAAAACACGATGCGTTTCGATCGCACCTTTCGAGATGCAATCTCTACAAGTGGTTATTGATAGCGCTTGGCTAAAAAACGCATCTGTTTTACCTTTCCTTCCTTCTAAATCATGCAAGTTTGACTCTCTTATAAAAAGTGGCATTGAAGGTCCGTCTTCTTTTTATCAAAAGCGGCTCGATATCGACGAGTTTGGCTGGCGACACTTCGGTGAGCTGTACGCGGATCACGAAAAGGCACTCGCACCTGACGAGCCCTTTTTCGTGTCACATTACAACAATCAATACGACCCCATATTTGGAATGCTAATACAGTGGTTGTTAAGCGGCGAACCTCGTTGGTTTGAACTAGCAGATGACCTTGCCAAGCATGTTGCAGATATTGATGTTTATCACACCCGTGACGATAAGCCAGAGTATAGCGGCGGATTATTTTGGCATACCGACCATTATGTTCAGGCATATACAGCTTCTCATAGAACGTACTCTAAACATCAGCCGACTGGTGTTTACGATGATCATGCTGGAGGCGGCGGACCGGGTGGGCAGCATTGTTATACCAATGGTCTCACTTTGCATTATCTGCTTACTGGATACACACCGTCTCGAGACGCCGCATTATCCATAACGCAATGGGTAACCAATTATTATGAAGGCGACGGTACGTTTTTAGGCGCCCTACTTGCTTTTAAAAATAGCGATATTCCTGGTGTTAAAAATGTAAAAACAGGGAAGTACCCTTTAGACAGAGGCACGGGTAACTACCTGCAAGCAAGGCTAGATAGATACGAACTACAAGGTTGTGATAGCGATATTGAAGCCGCGGCCTATATTATAGCGAATACGGTCTCCCCCACCGATGACTTCGACCAGTTGCAATTGGATAATGTCGAAGCAACGTGGTTTTATACTGTCTTCCTACAAGCTGTTTGCCGATTTATATCACTTAAAGAACAGCGCTGTGAATGTGACTCGAGCTATCAATACGCCGTAAACTCCCTTACTCACTATGCCAATTGGATGGCAGTGAACGAATACGCTTATTTAGACAAGCCTGACATTCTTGAGTTTCCGAATCAAACGTGGAGTGGGCAAGACCTAAGAAAACTATGCGTACTGCATTTTGCGTCTAACTATCTAACTGAAGCCCAACGTACGCTTGCTGAACAAAAAGCCGAACAACTAGCAGATACAATTTATCATCGCCTTAGTACGAGTGCTGAGACGAGTACCACGCGCCTACTTTGTTTGATGATGCAAAACGGCCATTACTCAGGTTTTAAGCAGGCTGCCCGCCCTCTTTCATCGACTTCTACACAAAAAGGTCAGGCCTCAACAGAGAAATCCAATTCATTGAGTTTTCTTTTGTCCAACCTTATCGATTTATCTCCGTCAAGAGAGAGAAAACAGCTAGTGAAACGTTTTCCACAACTTCAAAAATGGTTAGGTAAACCATGAGTATTAATACGTCTTTTATCATTCCTCATAAGGGGCGTGAAGACATGCTCATTGAAACACTAACAAGTATTGCGGGCCTAACAACACCTAAAGAACAATACGAAGTTGTTTTGGTAAGTCAGAATAAAGAAATTTCAAATACGCTCAGCGCATTTATCGAAACAGTAAATTTGCGAGTTGTATATAACGACGAAAATAACACGATTTCACATTCTAGGAATCTGGGCGCCGGCTTGGCGACAGGTGAATACTTGGCATTTTTAGACGCAGATGTTGCACTTGCTTCGAATTGGCTAGACGTGATGATTGATACTCTCAAAACGCGAGACAATACGGCTCTAGTTAGCGCCATGCAGGTGAACAGCCCTAACGCTCCGCCTTTAGAGAGAATAAGAACGGCGTTAAGCAATGCTGAACTTGATGTGCCTGTCAGTTTTCTGCCTGGCCGCAACTTATTTCTTTTAAAGGAAACTTTTGAGGCAGCAGGTAAGTTTCCTGAACACCTTCTTACTTGTGAAGATTATTTCTTTACCGATAAGGTTAATAAATTAGGTGAGTTGTTTTACACCTCACAAACCCAGTATATTCACATTGGCGAAGACAAAGCTTACGCACCGATGTATAAAAAAGAAATATGGCGCGGCCAGTCCAATATTGCATCTTTAAAAGGAAGGCGCATTCCGCTGAGAGAATGGCCAAGTTTTGTTGTTCCTTTTGCATTTACAGGTGGTCTTTTACTGGCTTTTCTCGCGATAATATTCTCGCAACCTATTGTCGCTATAGTTATGTTAGTAGGCGCTTTTCTGCCTTTTACAGCGTACACGTGGCGACTAAAAAGGCTTGTTAAGCAGCAAGTAACTTGGTGGCATTGCTCACTTTTTTATCTGCTTTATTTTCCGGCTAGAGCACTTGGAACATTAATAGGAGTACGCGGCGCTGTTAGTACCAGCTCGCATAAATAACAATGAAAGTTTTACAGTTTATTTGTTCAACCGGTTTTTACGGTGCAGAAAGATGGGTGTTAGCGTTATCAAAGCATTTGCCAGATAGTGTTTCGAGTGAACTTGTTGTTACCTTAGAGCCGGGTACAGAAGAGCTAGAGCTAGTAAAACAGTTCAAAGCGATAGGAAAAACTCACCACATTCCTATGCAGGGTCGTTTTGACCTGCGTGCCGTTTCGAAATTGGCGGATTTAATTCAAGAACAAGATATCGATATTATCCATACTCACGGCTATAAGTCAGATATTTTGGGCGTAATGGCGGCTAGAAAAGCAGGTATTCCGTGTGTTGTAACACCCCACGGCTTTGAAAATGCTGCCGACTTGAAACTCCGTCTCTTTATTTGGTTAGGGTGTCAGTCGATGCGCTTTGCCGACAAAGTTGTTCCACTTTCTAAGCAACTAATGAGTGATGTGGAGAAGTTTAATATATCGCCTGAAAAGCTTGAGTATATCCAAAATGGCGTAGACTTGTCTGAAGTAGAAGCCGTTAGACAAACAAAAACAGACAAGCCAAAAGAAAAGAAGACCATTGGCTTTGTGGGCCAAATGATCAGCCGGAAAAATATAAAAGCCATTTTAGACTGCTTCGAGTCTTTATATAAAAAGCGTCAAGATATTGAATTAGTACTGCTGGGTGACGGCGAAGACCGCCCCAGCTTAGAGGCGTATTCGAAAACACTGGCTAGTGCCAGCGACATTCATTTTTTAGGCTTTAGAAATGACAGGCTACAGCTGCTGCGCGACTTTGACTTGTTCGTAATGACGTCGACGCTTGAAGGCATCCCTCGCTGCTTAATGGAAGCATGCGCCATGGAAATTCCGGTGTCTGCTTATGACATTGCGGGTATCGACCAGCTAATAACACACAACGAGTCTGGTTTATTGGCTCCTCTTCACAACAGCAAGCAGCTTGAGAAAGATTGGGAGAGACTGCTAGACGACAAAGCGCTCGCCACCTCACTAGCTCAAAACTCAAAGTCGTTTGTAGAAGCCAATTTCTCTGCTAAGAGAATGGCTGATGAATACCTTGAATTATTCAAAGGAATCCTGAAAGAGAGTGTAAATGCATAAACAGGACGTGTTATTTGTTTTAACTATTGATACTGAAGAAGAATGGCAGTGGGACGAAGAGTTTCCGCAGCATAACTGTTCAGTTGAAAATGTTGAAAAGCTTCCTGCATTTCAAACTTTCTGTGAAAGCCTTGGTATCCGTCCTACATATTTTGTTGATTACGCCGTTGCAAGCAATAATGTTGGTAGTCAAACTCTGCGAACCTTTGCTAAATCTAACAGCGCGGAGATTGGAGCACATCTACACCCTTGGTGTAACCCTCCCTATTTCGGTAAAACAACCGAAGCGGAATCTCATGTAATAAACCTTCCTTTAGAGCAAGTAGAGCAAAAACTCGATGCACTAAACGCCCTTTTACACGACAAAATAGGCGTTCGCCCACAGTCCTTTAGAAGCGGGCGATGGGGCGTAAGTGCCAAAATGCTTAGATTACTTGCATCAAGAGGCTATGTAGTAGATTCAAGCGTTTATCCCTTTTACAGGAACGACTATTTTAGCTGCCTTGGTGCACCAGAATCGCCTTATTGGCCTTCGTTTGACAACGCACTGGCTCCTGGAGAGCAGCGTCAACTGCTTGAGATCCCTGTTACCGCAGGGTTTAATATTCAAAACTTCTCTCTTGGTGAACGCATTCATAATCGACTATCTAAACCGCCTTTTAATTGGGTTAAATCTGTCGGTCTGCTTTGGCACAGTAAACTTTTAAGAAAGATTTATTTGAGTCCAGAGCTTACCGAAATCGAAGACATGCTTGCGTTAGTCGACCAAAGCATTCAGAAAAAACAACCCGTTATTCACATGTACTTACACAGCTCTAGTTTAATCGACGGAGCAACGGGCCTTTTAGATGGGCCAAATGCATTTGAAACAATATGCCAGCGCATTGAGGTTGTAACTCAACACTTAGCGAAACATGCCAATGTTAGATTTTGCACTATCTCAGAAGCCAAGGTGCATTTAAGTAACCGCAGCGCTTCAAGCGGTGTTATTAAAGGTGAGCAAAATTAATGACGGCACATCAAAATACAAAGTTACGAATAGCGTCAGCCAGCGACAAACCTTTGTGGGATGCCTATGTATCACAACACAAAAATGCTTCCGCTTATCACAAGTTTGCGTGGCTTGAAGCAGTAAAAGCCGCTTACGGTCATTCAATGCTTGGCGTTATTGCCACATGTGCTAATACGGGGCAAGTTGTTGGTGTTTTCCCTGCTGTTTTAATGAATATACCTTTGCTGGGCAAGCAAATATGTTCTTTACCTTATTGCGATGTAGGCTATGGCTTAGCCGACAACGACAAGGTGTTAAATGACATGCATGCGCTTCTTGCTGCGCAGATGCGAAACGTAACAGGAAAAAGATTAGAAGTTAGAGGTATAGAACAATCACCTTTAGACAAAACCCAGTTTGAGAACAAAAAAGTGCGTATGCTTTTGCCTCTGCCTGAGTCAAGTGAAATACTGTTATCAAGTTTCAAATCTAAATTACGTAGCCAAATAAGAAAGGCTGAAAAAAATGGGCTTACCTTTGAATTAGGCACATCGAACGTTCTGGTAAGTGATTTCTACAACGTATATGCTCAAAACATGAGAGATCTCGGCTCTCCTGTTCACGCTGAAAAATGGTTTAAGGCAGTTATAAAAAGTTACGGCCAAAGTAGTTTAATTAGCGTGGTTTATCACGATGGCCAGCCTATTGGTGGTGGCATTATCATAAAATCGGGTGACAACGCTTCTATTCCATGGGCCTCAACACTTCGTGACTTCAATCGCCTTGCTCCTAATATGTTGTTGTATTGGTCTTTGCTTTCCCATTGCGCCGACAATGGCGTGAAAGTTTTTGACTTTGGCCGCTCAACCTTTGAAGAAGGTACATATAAATTTAAAAAACAATGGGGCGCAGAACCTCAGCTGCTTAACTGGCAGAGTTTTGATAAAAATAATGAGTTGATAGACACTAAAAGCGACGCTGAGTCAGGCTCAAGCAGGGTAAGAGAAATAGCCGAAAACATTTGGCGTGAACTTCCCTTAAAATTTACCATTGTAACTGGGTCAATTCTTCGACCTTATATCAGTTTGTAGGGATAACCATTCATGTGTGGCATTGCAGGATTTAGCCTTTTTAATTTCAACGAAGGCGGTGAAACTTCATTAGAAGCTATGCACAAGGCTATTCATCACAGAGGCCCAGATGCCAGCGGCATGTATATCGATGAACATATCGGCCTTTGTCATAGGCGGCTGAGTATTCTTGATCTCTCAGAAGCAGGCAATCAGCCCATGTACTCGAAAGAGGGTGACTTGGTTATTGTTTTTAATGGCGAGATCTACAACTTCCTTGAATTGCGAGCCGAGCTTGAAAACGACGGTGTTACATTTAAAAGCCATACAGATACCGAAGTTATTTTAGAGCTATATGCACGCGAAGGAACCGAGTGTTTAGATAAACTAAACGGAATGTTTGCCTTTGCTCTGTGGGACAAAAACAAGCAAGAACTGTTTATTGCACGCGACCGATTGGGTAAAAAACCCCTTTACTATTTTAATGATAATGGTCGATTTGCGTTTGGCTCTGAGATTAAAGCTATATTGGCGCTGGAGAACATTCCAAGAGAAATTCGCTTAGACGCCGTATATGACTTCTTTGCATATCAATACGTTCCCGACCCAAAGAGTATTTTTAAGCACATTCACAAGTTACCACCTGCTCATTATTTAATGCTTAATAAAGACGGTTTCAGCATTCATGAATATTGGGATTTGAGCTTTAAAAACACCACAAGTGCCAGTGAAGATGCCAATAAAGCGCAGTTAAAAACCTTACTTGAAAAAGTCACTAAACAAAGAATGATCAGTGATGTTCCGCTTGGCGCTTTCTTAAGCGGCGGTGTGGATAGCTCGGGTGTTGTCGCTATGATGGCACAAGCCAGCGAAACTCCCGTAAAAACCTGTACCATAGGATTTGATGATAAAGCATTTAACGAAGCTGATTTCGCTCGTGAAATAGCTGAAAAATACGAAACAGAGCACCATGAATTTACCGTTCACCAAAACGTTAGCGACAGACTAGAACATATCGTGAGCTTTTTTGATGAACCTTTTGCTGACCCCTCGTTAGTGCCGACCTTCTTCGTTTCGGAACTGGCAAGAAAGGCTGTAACCGTTGCGCTCGCGGGAGACGGCGGCGATGAGATGTTCGCTGGCTACGAAAAGTACTCGATTGACGATGTCGAAAACAAGCTAAGAAGCAAATTCCCCGAAGCGGTCCGAAAGTCTGTTTTTCCACATTTAGCGAAATTGGCTGGAAAAGTGCCTGGCACGCTCGGAAAAAAAGCCAAATCGTTGCTTACGAGCTTGTCTCACGAACCGGCGATGGGCTTTTATATCACAAACAGTATGATGACTGACGAAATGTGGCAAAGCTTAGTTAAGCCTGAAGTTGCACAGCAGCTCGCCGATTACCACCCTAGTCAATATACCTTAGACATGTATAACAAAGCCGACGGTCCGGACCATTTAAGCAAGATTCTTTACACCGACATCAAGACCTACATGACGGGCGATATCCTTGTGAAAGTTGATCGCATGAGTATGGCAAATTCGTTAGAGGTACGAGCGCCTATTCTGGATTACCAAGTTGCAGAGTTCGCCGCCACCCTACCCTCTTCACAGAAATATCGCGACGGTGAGAAAAAATACCTACTTAAAGAAGTCTTTAAGCCCTTTATCCCCGATTCACTGTTGTATAGAAAGAAAATGGGCTTCAGTACGCCGCTGGATGAGTGGTTTAGAGGTGAATTGAAATCACTGTCTGAATCTCAAATCATCGATTCACAGCGTGGTCTTAACGACGTATTCGATAGCGGTGTTATAAAGAAATTTTGGGAAGAACATCAAACGCGCAAAGCCGATCACGGCATAGTGCTGTGGAGTATGTTGATGTATCAAATGTGGTTTGAACGTTATGCAGCGTAATTTTGCTTTAGACTGCTTTAGAGCGCTGGCAATAATGCTTGTGTTTACGGGTCATACGATAAATAGCCTAGGCTCTCCTCAGGTACTCGCGCCTCTACAATTTGGTGGCACTGGCGTTGACCTGTTTTTTGTTCTTTCGGGTTGGTTGATTGGAAACCAGCTTTTTAAAGAACAATCTAAGTTCGGCAATATCGACATCTCACGCTTTTGGATTCGCCGTTGGATGAGAACACTGCCAGCTTATTATGCAGTACTAGCTGTGACTATCGCTCAACAATACCTAACCAAGAACAACTTTGAGTTCCCTTGGAGCCATCTATTTTTTACTCAAAACTATAATTCTGATTTAAATTTATTTTACGTGAGCTGGTCACTTTCAGTAGAGGAACAGTTTTATTTATTTATTGCACCACTATTAGTTGTGGGCTTTCGCCTTGGTCATAAAGTCCAGGTTACAGCTCTTTTCATTTTTCTTTTAAGCCCATCTTTTTTTCGCAGTTTAGAGTTATTTAATTCTTTAAAAGAAACACACGTAAGACTTGATTGTTGTGCAATGGGAGTTTTGCTGGCTTATTTAAAGTTTAACCAGTATAAAACTTGGCAAAATTTCGCAAAACATATACAAGGATTGTTTTACTTTTCCATAGCGCTCTACATTTTTTATTACGTAGCAAGATATTACCCAGAGTGGCATATAATAGAACCAGGTAAGTTACAATTAGCGATTATTTTCGGAATATGGATTATCTGGGCTGACGGCCAAAAACGTATTAGAGAGCACCGGTATCATTCGATTATTATGCATATATCCACACGTTCTTATGCAATGTATCTGCTTCATGTAGACGCCCTTGCAATTGCAGGCCATATCATAAATAAAGAAAATATTGTGTTTTATTACACTACCACTTTATTCATAACTCTTGTTTTATCAGAAGTGATGTACAGAATTATAGAAATGCCTTTCATAAATGCTAGGAAAAACTTCTCGTTTTCGAAGTCACGCGAACACAATGAAAAAGTAATAAACAGGGAAAGTTACTCCAATGGCTAGAGTTTTACACGTCACCTTTGACATGCGGATAGGTGGCACCGAAATGGTAATTAAAAACATTATCGAAGGTAGTGACTTATCTAAGCACCCGATGTCTATCTTTTGCATAGAATCTCCAATAGGCCCTTGGGGTAAATCGCTTGTTTCTCAAGGTATAGCGATTGTAGCTGAAAAAAGAAAGCCTGGATTCGATACAGATATCGTGAAGAAATTAAGGCGTTACATTGTAGAGGAAAAAATTGATGTTGTTCACTGCCATCAATACACTCCTTGGGTATATGGCGCTCTGGCAAGCATCTTCACGAACGCTCACGTTATATTCACCGAACACGGACGCTTCTACCCTGATAGTCGAAGTTACAAGAGAAAAATAGTAAACCCATTCCTTGTTCAGTGTACTTCTAAAATCACCTCTATATCTGAAGCGACCAAGCAAGCGCTCGCAGAATTTGAGTACCTTCCTAAAAATCTAACTAGCGTTGTTTACAACGGTATAATTCCAAGATTTAAAGATTTGCAAAATCGAAAAAGCATACGACTAGAACTTGGCGTTAAAGATGAAACTTTTCTACTCGGTACTATTGCTCGCTTTGACCCTATAAAGAATCATAAAATGATGCTGCATGCGTTTCATCGTGTAAAACAATGCAATAACAATATCAAGTTGCTCATGGTGGGGGACGGCGACGAGAGACAAAATATTGAACGACTTATTAATGAGCTACAGTTGGAAAGTGACGTTATTTTAACTGGATATAAGGAAAATGCGTCCTCGTTTATAGATGCTATGGATCTTTTTTTACTCTCGTCCTTAAGCGAGGGAACATCAATGACCCTATTAGAAGCGATGGCCTTGCAAACACCCTGTGTAGTAACAGATGCTGGCGGAAACTCGGAAATTATATTAAATGGAGAGGTTGGTCTAGTAGCCCCTAATAATGATATAGAAGCATTCTCTCAAGCGATTAGCGTTATAATCAACGATCCAAGCCTACTCCAAAAAATGGAGGAAAAATGCTTACCTCATTTTAACACTAACTTCCATGCAAACATTATGAATAAACAATATACGGCTATTTATGAGGAGCTTAGCCGCCATGGTTAAAATCCTAACCATACTAGCATTGTTGTTTACAACAATAATGCTAGTAAGCGCGCCCTATTTAGCCGCACTGAGTTATACAACGGTTTCTGTCATGCAGCCTCAATATATTTGGTTTTGGAGCTTTGAAGGGATTCCTTTGTTCAAAATCACTGCAGGTCTATCCATAATAGCTTGGGCGATACAAGCTGCAAAAGGTGAAATAAACTGGGCTGTATATAGGTCTGGTCAATATCGTGCTTTAGCACTGCTGGTTGCTATTATGCACATTTCGAACTGGTTAACCCCCTTTGATAGCTATTTCGCCGGTACTGGAGCTGAAATTGTTCTCAGCACAATGCGTACGATATTTATTATGTACACTATTGTGTTGGGTTTAATTCAAAATAAAAAAGCACTGGTTATTTTCTGTTATACCATGTTGGCAATAGCTGTATATTACACTTATTGGACAAATAAGGCATATTTCACACAAGACTGGGGTATGTTCAAAGCAGGTAGGTTTTCAGGGCTTCCTAGCGGCCCATATAGAGACGAAAATGCATTTTCTATCCTGTTAGTCATACTCATGCATTTTATTCTTTTCGGCATTTTTTTCTTTAAGGATAAGAGGATAAAGATAGGGCTCATCATTCTTATTCCGTTTTTGTGGCACGCTCTTATACTTTGCGCCTCTCGAGGTGCTTTGTTAAGCGCAGGAATATCTACCCTCTTTGCTACAACACTAATTCGGTCAAAGAAGCTTAACACTATATTATTGATGGCATTCGTTGGCGCAGTGATCTGGCAAGGAGGCGCGCTGTTAAACAGGACATCGGAAACTGTGAGTAGAGCAGAACACAGTGATGAGCCCATCAACCCGAGATTAGCGTCTTGGAGCGTCGGTGTAAAACTCACTGGAGAATACCCTCTTTTCGGAGTGGGTCCCCAACGATTTCAGATTGCATCTCGTGTCCATTTTCCCGGAGAGTCACCGCACGTTGCGCACAATACTTTACTGAATTTTTCTGCCAATACCGGTATCCTTGCAGGACTTATTTACTTGTATTTTTTCGTAAAATCTTATTCAAATTTTAAATACGTAAAGCTGCACGCGAAACCGGACAGTATCTACGCTTACATAAACAATGCGTGTATGTGTGGTTTACTTGGTTTTTTTGTTGGAGCAATTTTTCTCGACCTTATCATTTTCGAGCCATTTTACTTTATAGTTTTACTATTAAGTGTTAATTACTTCCTTATAAAAAGTACAAATGAAACGCATAAGAAAAGTTGAATTCCAATGAA
Organism: Alteromonas sp. KUL150; assembly: GCF_009811475.1. Lineage (NCBI taxonomy): Bacteria > Pseudomonadati > Pseudomonadota > Gammaproteobacteria > Alteromonadales > Alteromonadaceae > Alteromonas > Alteromonas sp. KUL150. Next base: position 9,451 of record NZ_BLIJ01000065.1, on the reverse strand, counting down.
ATATAACATCACGATGTTCGCTTACAATGAGTCTGAAAATATCCAAGCGAGCATAGAGTCCGTATGGCAAAACACAGATACAGGCCTAGGCACTTTTCACCTGGTTGCAAATGGATGTACTGACGATACCGTAACAAAAGCTCACGAAATAAAATCTTTACTATCATTCGACAAATTATCTATAACAGAATTAGCCATTGGTGATAAGTGCAATGCATGGAATCATTACATGCACGAACTTGCTGACGAAGCAGACATACATTTTTTCGTAGATGCCGACGTTTTATTTTCAGCTTGCTGTTTTCAAAAAATGGCTTCAAAACTCTATTCAACTTCGCCTGAAACGGTTGCTATTGCTGGTTTACCACTATCTGGCAGAAATCAAGTTTTTTATGAAAGTTTAGTTACGGAAAGGAGCTGCCTTTTTGGAAACCTTTACGGGCTAAAGGGCACTTTCATTAAGCACATAAAGCAATCCGAATTTAGACTCCCTCGAGGATTAAATTGGATTGATAGCTTTATTACAAAAGCTGTGAATACAAATTTAGATTTTAAGCCAAGAAATTTACCCAATCGTGTTACACATTTACCGGGTACGGGATATAATTTTGTAAGTCTTTCTCCTTTAAAAATTAATGACCTAATTTTGTATAAAAACAGGATCGCACGGTATGAACTAGGTAAAATGCAAGAGTTTTATCTGGACGCTATCCCTGTATCGAAATGGCCTAATGATCTAGACGAAATCAACCTCACAATATTTAATAACTTCAGTAAACACTCTGACAACATTCCAATCTATAAAAAAGTTATGGTAAAGCAAAGGTTAAGAAAACTCATAAAAAAAGCTAGTTATAATGAGTAACGTTAAAAAAGGGCTAATAAGTAGCATATTGTTAGTAGCTGAGTCTCTCGCAAAAAAACTTATAGGCGTTGTTAGTACCCTAATACTAGCGAGAGTCCTTGTTCCTGAGGATTTTGGATTAGTCGCTATTGCTACTCTATTTATGGGCTTTTTGGATGTTTTAGCGAATACAGGTACTACGCAATACCTCCTTCGCTCAGATACTATAGATAGCGACACTGTTAATACATCTTGGACGATAGATTTAATCTTGAGGACATTTATTGCCCTCGTAATGATAGCAGTAGCGCCGTTTGTTTCCGATTACTACGAAGATTCGCGGCTAACTGCAATTTTTTATGTATTTGCAGCCCTTATGATTTTTCGCTGTTTAGGAAATCCAGGCGTAGCCTTTCTTAGAAGAGAGCAAAACTACGCTCCGCTAGTGAAAGTAAGTATCATCGCCAAATTCTTGTCGGTGTCAATTGCAGTGAGTATTGCTCTGATATTTGAATCTTACTGGGCATTGATTCTAGGTCAATGTGCTAACGGGATAACAATGGTGGCGGGGTCCTATTTTATTCACCCACACAAACCAAAGCTGACTCTTATAAATGCTAAAGAGCAGTGGCACTTTTCTGGATGGCTTATTCCGCAATCTATTCTTGGCTACTTTAGAACTCAATTAGATACAATCATGGTTAGTAGTACTTTTGGAAAAGCCTCTTTGGGCTCTTACCACATTTTGAAATATCTCGCCTTTATTCCAAGTTCAGAAATATTATTACCTGCAACACAGCCATTACTTGTAGAGCTCAATAAGACGAAAAACGACGCAACCCTATTCGCCAGGCAATTTAACATTAGCTTCATAGGTACTATGTTATTAGCCCTGCCAATAAGTGGCTTTATGGCTAGCCAACATCAGCTTATTATTTACGTATTCTTGGGGCCTAATTGGGTAGAATATTCTGAGTTATTCGCTTGCTTTAGTCTTTTAATACCGGCATTTGCTATTTTAAATCAAGCGCGGCGAGTTTTAGTAGTTTTTGGCAAAACAAAACATATGTTGTACTACGAAGTAGTATCTTTTTTCACCATTTATGGCAGCCTCTTTTTAATCGGCCTCGAAGATCTATTTTTATTCGGAGCAATGCGCGTAGGTTTAGAAAATGCGATATGTTTAATTTTTCTTATTTATATTACGTCTTCGTATACCGGTCTAAGAAACTGCCTACGACTATTAACCATAAGCCTTCCAGCACTAATTGCCGTAGTGGTAGCTAGTTCAGTCGTTAACATGGTAAGTTTAGACACTCACTATAAAGTTTTGAACTTGATATTGAATGGATTTATTTTTATGAGTCTCTTTGTATTAACGCTCAGTATCATTCATTATTCGGCAGCGAGAAAAACTGAGGAGTGGGGTTATATTGAAGGACTTATAACCAAAGGAATCTCTCTTTTAAAAAGTAAGATTGCCTAGCGACATTCCTACTTTTTAAAAATACGAGACTATAGTTTTAATGTTCGCACAAAGCTTTTAGGTCCAGTGAAGCAATAATTAAATAGCTTTATATCTTTCTCATATACACTTTCTACAATAGCTATAGTTTCATCATCATAATAATCAGTATAACTCTTTCGGTTGACAGCGTTTTTTTTCTCAAGCCTTGCATCAACTCCAATTTTCGTTTTGATTGTTTCAAAATCATCCTCAATATTTTCAAAATACCCTATATAGTCGACTGAGACGCGGTTGTATTTATCAATAATGTAGCTATATTGAGGTTTGAAATGGTGATGTTTAGTGATATTTTCGGGCGTCAACCAATTACGTACGAAATCATGAAAATTGTCATAACGTGAGAGTTCATCATCGAAAAAAGTTCTATCCCATTCGTTAAAACCACCTTTTTGTAAAAAGGTGTAAGCCGAAACTACTCTGTCCCAAGGGTTGCGCACAAAAGTAAATTTAAAATAAGACGTAAAATTAGAAGGTTCGAAAATATTAATATATTCATCTAAAGAAGTGTGACCTCCGGCTAAGTTTCCGTACAAGGCTTTATTTACAGCAATACCGGCACACTTTGGCACATGAACGAATATACTTTTAGATTGGTCAAACGGCTTGTACGAAGACCACTCGTGAGTATCTCGAAGCCTCAATGCCTGAATATTATTAAAATACTTTTTACGATTTATTTTAAAGTCCCACCAACGAATGTGAAGATAGGCTTTAACGGGTAATAACTGAATAAATTTATTCTTCATAGAATATCTGTGCTAAATGAGGCTTTAACAGTGAACTATAGTAGCAGGTGTTATAGTGATGATCATTGGGGTCTGCATTGAGCAATTTATCACTAACAAGCCCATTTTCACCTACGGATTCTGGGTCTAAATCAATGAAATGAATTGAATGCTCAATGCAGAACTTTTTTACGGCTTGGTTAAATCGTAATGTAAGCTCAGTACGTTCGTGTTGCGAAGACTTTACATCCTTTCTTGCAGTTGCTACGTCCCCCCAATCTTGGTTATCTCTTATGGTAGGAAGGGGGGCGCTTACAACGACCGCTCCTAATTTTCCGCTACAGTTACGAATAAATGACTTATAATTTTCAATACATCTTTGAAGCATATCATTTATCGATATTTCGTATTTATCCGCCTGGTACCATAATAAAAACCCCGTATCTACTTCTCCAAGTTGGATTATAGTTACATCTGGATCAACGGTTTCGAATGATTTCGTGAAAATTGGCAATGCTTGAGTTTGAGAATTAGGGTTTGATAAACCTGATATTGTTGCCCCGCCAACAGTTTGAACCAGTAATAGGTATTTTGGTTCAAAAAATTGTTTCAGCAAATTATGTGAAAAGATAGCAGTATGAGAATCACCAAGAACGAGTACCTTCTTTTTCTTTAGCACGTTCGCCTTAAATTTTTCTATCAAACCGAATTTCACCCGCCTTTAACTCCCTTGAGCAACGTTACCAACAGAGTTTTCCAATAGCTTAGTTTGAACGGCCAATATCTGATACCTCTGATCATAGATGCAGCAGCATCTCTGTAGTTCCCATTTTCACGCTGCAAACTATATCCGAGTTTCCAAACATAATCTTCAGAAAGACGCTTCCTCAGCGCATTTTTCTCGCGTAAAGAAAGAGAAGACAACTTAAATGTTTCAATATAGCTAGCAATTAACCTCTCCATGGCTAGTATGCGCTTTTCTTTATTGCTTTCATTCAAATTTGTATCTGACGTATTATTATCATGTACATTATAGGTCACAGTGACCCTATCAACGAAAGCTCCTTTAAAATTGGCTTTAAGTATTTGAAGAATAAAAAGCCTGTCTTCACCAACTCTAAAATTCGGAAGTAAAAACTTATTAAATATATGGCGTCTAAAAACTGAATTCTGTAGTCCGCTATCAATTCCGACTTTTATTTGACAGAGCGCGGCTTTTTCATTTTCAAGAAAGTAGATATCATCAGATTTATGGGAAGCGCATGAAAAAAGCGGGTTTTTCTGATTATTGGTATAAAACGTTGAAGGAAGCAGCAGCGCTCCAGTCAAAAAATCTTTACGACGGCACGCAAAATATAACCAGTCTAAGCTGGGGTTTTTCTTGAGTGCTGAAATAGCGCGACTTAAGTGGTCTGCATCCCAGTAGTCATCGCTATCAAAGAATGCAATAAACTCTCCCTTAGCTAGTGGAATGCCCGTGTTACGTGCTAAAGCAGCTCCGCCGTTCTCTCTTTTACAATATTTAATAGGGAAAGTATTTTTTGATTGAAGCTCTTTAACTTTTTCTTCTGTATTGTCAGTGCTTCCATCATCAACAATTATAAGCTCCCACTCTTTAAATGTCTGCGCTAAAAGAGACTGAAAAGCGTTGTCTAAAAAATGTGAACGATTATAGGTTGGTAGAATAATGCTTACAGCTGTCATTTTTTAGTTCTCTTTGCCACTATGATGCCTCGAGCTGGCGAGAAATTTAGCACCAATGTGTCTAGTTAGCATGCATCTCACTCTCCAAACGAATTTATTATGATTAATAAGGTAAACCATGTCGTAAGTCATCAACTACTTTAAGTTTTTATAAGGGTTGCCATAGATAAGAACTTGAAGGCTCCACATTGCACTAACAAGTAATTTATTGTCGAAGCTACAGCGGCACAAATGCGCTAGATAGTTGTGTAAGGAAAGTATTCTATAGTGATGAAATGGTTCTTCTGCAAGGGTAAGATTAGCCCGAACTCTTGATGCTCTAATTCCCATTGTTCTAATTCGTTCATTCCTGAGTACATACTTAAGTAGTTTCTCACTATGCAATGGAGCGTTCATGTGCTCACAATAAGATAAAACCTGCTCAAAGCGTAGTCCATAAGCACGAATAGCTTTTGTTCCCACAGCAACTGAAAATCTATCATTCAATCCGTCCCAATGTTGCCAATTTGGTACAAACACTCCATCAGATAACCGGCTAGCTCTTTTGTATATATTAAACATGCTATCGTGATATTGAAGGTCTGGACGAACAAAAACAACTATATCAGGGTTCCACTCCAATGCATTTAACGTGACTTTTTGCAACGAGTACAGTTGATGGAACAAATTCCGTAGAGACTGGAATTGATCGCCGAAGCCATCACCAAACTTGCTCACAGCCCCAAAGTTCGATGAGGCTAAGAACTTATCAGGTTGTTCCAATTCTACTTCATCTGCGTTTAGAAGATGATGCTCGTTTGGGTTTAAAAGTGCAGATTCTCCTGTCCTTGAGTTTTCTATTTTGCGTTGTTTGAAGAAATGAGCAAAAACCTTTACTTCACCTGTTTCTTTAGCCGGATCAATAACATTTTCAACGACGCTTTCAATAGTAAAGCTTAATGACCTCGTAATACCAAAGAAACAAATAGCAATTCTTTTAGTCTCCATGGCCTGCCCTAAGCTTATTAAAAAACTGCTTGAACTTGGCTTTCTTCATTGCCTTTTTAATATGATTGTCATTAGGAAGCAAAGCTAGGGCTTTCTGATAATATTGAATCGCAACTGTATATTTCTTCTGAGGCTCAAACGTATGATAAGCCAAATGCCACGCGTAACACTTTGCCAGATTCATTTCAACGAATTCTGTTTGAGCTTGATCGAGTTTTAACGTCGTAAGCACCAACTCCCAGTAAAGTGCAAAGGCACTATGAATACGCTCCATTCTTTCAGGACTATGACCACCAGAAACATTTGTCAAATTATCACTATGCGCCCAGTAAACTGCATGGTATTGACTTACATGACAAACATTAATATTTTTGGAACAAAGCTCCAAGTTATACATAATATCAACAGCAGCATTAAGTCTTTCGTTCCACCGAACTGATTTTAGTATGTCAGCCTTTCCTACAATGCATTGAGTTGTTACGACCCTTCCTCTCAACTGACGATCAAAAATTTCAGATTTATCAAACAAATATGCGCCACCTAAATCAGTAGTTTTAAAATCAGATAAATCTAATTTATCGTAATTAAATACTTCTCTTGTTTCCTCATACTTGCGTAGAGGGTCAGCTGTCATCACATCGATCTTATCAGGATATTTTTCCAAGTATGAAACCATCGTTTCAAGATGAGATTCAATCCATTCATCATCACTGTCTTGATAGGCTATATATTTACCCTGAGCATTGTCTAGCCCAGTGTTTCTGGCGCCGCTCGGCCCTTTAGTGTGTACATTGTCAATACATCGAATTCGAACATCATTGCCACACAGTAATGAAATTTTGTTTTTTGTCTTATCTGTACTTCCATCATCAATGAAAAGCAATTCCCAATTCTGAAAGGTTTGTTTGAGAACTGTATTTATCACCCTTCCAACAAGTCCTTCTCGGTTGAATATAGGGATAATTATTGACACCATCGGGGCGTGGCTTAAAGCGCTATTTTTAGTCACACTATGTTATCCATTAATCGTCATCGGTAAATAACTTATATTATTACCTTAACAGCTTAGTAGTTTGTATTCTTCCCAAAAGACTTACTTTTTCCGCCAAAACAACCATATTTGATTACTTTTCTTCTTTTGACTTTGCCAAATAAAGAAACAAAGAAATAGAATAAACAAGGGTAAGAGCCAAATGGCAATATAGCTCAATTTTTCAAAATAGTGTTTTTTGGTAATAAAATGGGAGACGCCATTCCAGTATTTATATTTTTGGCTTAATCCATTAACAACAACGTCTTCACCATTACCATCAAAGCCCGCTGTATTATACATTTTTTGCAATTGTTCGATATTTTTGTGATAGAACTCTGCCCCTTTATCGAAGACGACGCCAAAATCAGGGTCTAAGAGTTGGGCACTTTCTTTGAACTGTACTTCAACCATGACATGCCCAGGTACAGTTACGATACGGTTTTTTATTCCATTTTCATTTAATATTTGGGAAAGCAAAATTGATGCGTCACCACAAATACCAATACCACGTTCAATAGATTTTATAGGAGAGCTAAAGTGGTACCTTTCGAATTCAGGAATGCCTGACCATCTTCCCATGGCATAAAGTATATAGTTTTCCCAAATCGGAACTGTTTGATGATAGCGTGCGGGAGAATAACGCTCCCAGTGAACGTGAGCAATTCCCGAAGCAATAACCTTTGTAACTCTTTTTGCATAATCTGGTTCACTCTCACCTTTCAAACGTAAAAGTTGGGAACGCATACTGTCTTTCGAAAGAGTAACGTCGGCATCTTTGAAACGTAAACTCTCTACCTCAATATTACCCAAATCCATAGTTTGGGTTAACCCCCATATGTTTAGCGAAATTAAAGCTATCGATATAAAAGCTAAAAAAAATAATATTAAACTTCTGAACAAAATTAGCTCACCACTTCAATTTGAAAAAATGCCTTATCGAAAAATTTTAGAAACCTTCTTCCTCACCTTCGATAAAAAAAGCTCCAGAAAAGATGGGTAGTATTTAACAACATTTCTGTGTTTGAATACCAGTTTAGAAGAATAGTCTCTTGGGTCACGTACTAATCTACCATCTGAAATTGGAGTATTTCCTCCGACCTTTTGCTCAGGAAACTGTAGGCTCAAAAGTTTAAATCCTTCAGAACATATCCTCTCGCTGAGTCTGATTTCACCTTCATCGATTAACTGTAAACGTTCTTCGCAGTTTGTAGCAGGAAAATCGTCAAGTAATTTATCCAGTAAACATGGCTTTATCATGTAAACATAGGTTTGGACATGAGGTCGAACTCTCTTGCCGATATCGGGATGCTCAAGAAAATTTAGAGTCGCGCCTACCATTCCAATATCTGCTTTCATCAATTGGTCTTTGAACTTCGAAAACCAGTAATTAGAAAATGGACCATAGGCACTTCTATTTCTAACCAAAATAAAGCTATCGTGAAAGCCGTAGGTATTCTTTATATGAGCGAGTCCCAATGCAACGGAACTAAAGTCTCGACCAACATTACTCTTGAAAATAACACTATCTAGTTTGATAGAGCTTGTATATGAAAAAAACTTTCTGACAGCAAGTTCAAACAGCTCGTCCTTTGACGTTTTCTCAATTACCAGGCTTACAACCAATACTAGTTTTATTACATCGACTCCCGATGAAAACTTTTTCAACTGTTTGAAATGTAGAAAGTCTAAAGAATAATCACCTTCGTTTGCTGTGGCGTAAAGCATAAAAGCAGTCATATCAATTCCTTTTTGATACTGTTAGTCATAACTTAATCTTGAAAGGTTGTAGTTGCAATAATAATCGATTTGCTTAGTTGTGCGCACAAATTTAAGTCCGAAGTAAATCTTTCGCTTAACTACCTTTCATACCTCATTGAATACTGCAATAGTGTGGCTATAGCCTAGTCACTTTCTTGACTTGACTTGGCATTCATTACTTTTTTAACTTCAATTCTGCTTATCGGTTACTGTCCTTAAGTCAGTGCCATTTCGTATATACTGACTCAACAGACCGTTGAAGTTTTCATTTTGTCTTCGTTCTCGTGACTCAGAGAGATGGAGAAGTAAATAGCCATTTTCAACTTCTAGGTTATCATTTCAATGTCACAAAACCCGTAGCCATTATCCACTTTGATCGCGCTAACGTAGCTTCGGTAAATAAGTGCACTTCGAGAAAAAGTTTCATTAGATAGTGTACTCAGGACTTTGACTCGCGCCTTTTTTGTTTTAATTTTAACTAAATTGCGAGTGGGACATGTCATTAATTATGAGATACCAACACTGTAATCTTATTCTTGTGAATTCTTCTTTATCCGCTTAAAGCATTAAATTACAAACATTTCTACTTAAAATCTCTATTTTGTAACATATTTTTGTTACCACTATTCTCGATGGCTATTTTTTAGCCAACCCAAGAAAGCCAGCATTAAGCTGCTATAAGTATATATTAATTTAAAATTAAAATAGTACGTGTAGTAACTGTCGTCACGAATACTGAATAATAATTTGGACATAAAGGGACATATTTGTAAAAAGGAGTATTTGACATGCTTTTCTCAATGATCGTGGTTAACTACAATTCCGAGAAACAAATTGAAAACTTACTCGGCCTGCTGAGCAAAGAAAAACCG